>CAZSFR010000004.1:0-37915 GCA_964606295.1 uncultured Candidatus Saccharibacteria bacterium | reverse complement strand
TGTAACGAGCTGCACATATTTGGTGGAATGATGCCAGGAGGGTATAAAACTATAAAAAATATTGTTTTTTTGGTATTATCGATACTGTATGAAAATATCTTACAACTGGCTAAAGTGGTATATACCGGAAGTTCCAGAACCCGAAAAATTGTGGGATGTTTTTACTTTTCATTTGTGTGAAGTGGAAAGTATGGATAAGTTGCCAGATGGCAATACTATCTTCGACATCAATATCTTGCCAAATCGCGCACACGATCTACTTAGTCATCAAGGTGTTGCCCAAGAACTTTCTGCACTTCTCGATATTGAATACAAAAGTCCAGTAGAGCTCTATAGGATTCCAGAGTCGAAACAGTCATCTTTAGAAATCAAAATTGATAGTAATAAATGTCGTAGATACATGGGACGAATTGTTCGCAATATAAAAGTCGGACCATCGCCTGATTGGGTAGTAAAGCACTTAGAATCAATAGGGCAGAGAAGCATAAACAATATTGTCGATGCGACAAATATTGTTATGTTTGATTGTGGTAATCCTACACATATTTTTGATGCGAAAAAAGTTGGCACCGTAATCAAGATATCGAATGCCAAAAACGGAAACAAGATCAAAATACTTGGTGGAGAAGAGAAAGAATTGAGTGAGCAAGATTTGGTGATTGCCGATGCGTCGGGTATTGCACTTGCTATTGCTGGAGTAAAAGGTGGAACATATGCTGAGGTGGATGAGAATACTACAGAAATAATCCTCGAGGTTGCAAACTTTGATCCAGTGTCTGTCCGCAAGACCGCAAAACGAACAGGAATCCAAACTGATGCGACAAAGAGGTTTGAGAACGATCTTTCTCCGGTACGCGCAGAGTATGCAATGCGAGAGCTTTCGGCTACGATACTGGAAATGTGCCCGGAAGCGCAGTTCGAAGATATTGTTGATGTGTTTCCTGGACGTGCAAAATGGGAAACTCCGCATACAATTGAAATAAATTCCAAATATATAAACGAAAAACTCGGATCAAATTTCTCAGATATAGAAATCGAAAATGTTTGGAAGAGAATGAAATTTGAATATTCTAAGTCCGAAGAAGATTTTACAATCACAGTTCCACTCCTTCGTCTCGATCTCACAGGAAGGCATGACTTGGTAGAAGAAGTGGGACGAGTGATTGGATATGACAAAGTAAAACCTGAACTTCCACAGATTGATTTCAAACATAAAGTAAATGAAACTTTCTACAAAATCCTTTCAGCAAAGAAAAAGCTGGTTGAAGATGGATACAGAGAAGTGATGACGTATTCTTTTACTAAAAAGGGTGAGGTGTATGTAACGTATGGAGCAAAAGGCAAAGAGGCCCTGCGGACAAATCTAACTGACGGAATCAAGGTGTCATATGAAATGAATAAATTGAATGCACCACTACTTGGAGATAGTGAAATAAAAATATTTGAAATTGGAAATGTGTACCCAAAAACTGGTGTTGAGGAAACTCATGTTGCATGTGCTGACAAAAAAGAAGTGACAGAAGTGACACTCGATGAATTTACAAAAGGAATTGAAATAGGAAATTCGTATGATGAATTACTCACAACTTTCAACTCGCAACTCATAACTGCGCGCTTCGCCCCGTGGTCTGTATTTCCATTTATAACTCGAGATATATCTATTTGGGTACCACAAGAAGTAGAAAGTGAAAAAGTGTGTAGAGTTATAAAGGAATACGCTGGAGATTTGGTTGTTGTAGGCCCAACACTTTTTGATGAATTTGAAAAGGATGGGAGGAAAAGTCTCGCTTTCCGCCTAGTTTTCCAATCTCAAGACAGAACTCTGACGGACAATGAAGTGAGTCATGCGATGGAGCCAATACTCGTTGCTGTTAAAAAAGATGGTTGGGGGATACGTTAGAGGTATTATTTGGTATACTAAAGGGGTGAAGAAAAGATTGAAAAATGTCCAGTTTCTTGCTGTTTTTTTGACAGTGGCTTTTCTTTCTGCTGTGTACAGCGCCTACGCCACACCACCTGTTTCAAAATACACTGCAGGCGAAACACTTGATCCCACATGTGCCCCGGGTGACGCAAACTGTTCTGTCGTTCCTATCTCAATAGGTGGAGGTGTGGGTTCTGGAACGCTCGGTTCAATATTGTTTTTAGGTACGGGAGGTATTTTGGCACAAGATAATACAAATTTCTTTTGGGATGATACAACAAATCGTCTAGGAATCGGGACGACAACACCTGACACTATTTTCGATATTACTGGTTCAGGTGCTGGAGCTACATTTAGCTTCAACTCTGGTGGGACAGCTAAATCAGCAGAGATCAATTTTATTGACAACAGTATTAGTAAAGGAGTTTTTGGTTGGGATGGACCTGCAGGACAATTTGAATTCGATACAAATGAGTTGATAGAATTTGGAGACGTATCTGTTGTGGGTACTGGGAACACTTTTAGCATCGAGGACGGTTTGTTTAGTTTTGAAGGTGCGGGAACAAGCATGCTTAATGCAACAGGAACAGATTTGTCCATTGGAGGATCAGGAAGTGTGCTTGATGTTATCGTGTCGCCAGGGATTAATGCGACAGAAATGAACATCTACGCTGGAGCGACCACTATTATACCCCTGTGGATAAGTCTGAAAGCAAGTCAGACCGCAGCCGCGATTTCTGTTGTAGATAATGGTGGAGGTGCGCTTGCTTCAATTACCGCCGGAGGGTTACTTAATGCAAGTTCAGGTTCGGTTACTACTCCAGGATTTGGTTTTATAGGAGACACAGACAATGGTCTCTATCGTGCGACAACAAATCAAATAGGATTGGTCACTGCGGGAAGCGAACGACTGCGGATAGATGCAAACGGCAACGTTGGCATCGGAGATACGACTCCTGACTTTCGGCTTGATGTCGAGACAGACACTGCTTCTTCATACGCGGCCTCTTTCTTCAACGACGGCAACGCAACAAACCGTTTCGGCATACTCGTTGCATCCGGACAGGATGCAGGTGACGGTACATTAATCCAATTCAATGATGGTAACGGCACCGATGTTGGAGAGATCACTTTTTCCGGAACAACAACGACTTATGGTACGAGCTCCGATCGAAGGATGAAAGACGATATCCTCAACACGCATTATTCTCTTCAGGATCTTCTCGATATACAAGTGCATGATTTTAAATTCAAGGGAGAAGATACAGGACGTGTCTACACAGGATTCATCGCACAAGAACTACGTGAGATTTTTCCTGATGCAGTCTTTGCTCCAGACGACGGACGCATGTGGAGTGTCGACTATGGCAAGATCACGCCACTCATTGTCAAAGCTGTGCAGGAACTTGACCTTAAAGTTGAAGATATTTCATCGCTTGATCTTGAAAATGAAAATTCACTCACGAACAAACTTATTACATGGTTTGCCGATGCGACAAACGGTATCGGTAAATTCTTTGCAGGAGAAATTTACACAGATAAACTCTGTGTGGGTGAGACATGTGTGACGGAACAAGAGTTGATTCAACTTCTTGATAGGGGTGCAGAGATTCCTTCAGGAGAAGGAAATACGGAAAGCGGAGAGAATCCAGATAATATCATTCCTCTTCCAGATCCTGCACCAGAAATTGATCTCGACGGTACAGATGTGGAACTACCAGCTGACGAAAACGCAGACCCGGGAAAAGAAAATTTAGACGGCATACCACCTACCCAAGCTCCATATGATGGCGCGATTTCTCAGTAAATAACGACGGGAAATACTTCTTGTAAAGGGTGCAAAATCGCCCCTTTTTTGCTATACTTAGTGCATCTTAAAAGTCAGAAAATGCTTATTTTTTAATGTCAAAAGACCAAGGTAAGAAAAATGAAAAAGGGAAGTATGGAGCTGAGCAAATCAGCATCCTCGAAGGACTAGAACCAGTTCGTAAGCGACCTGGAATGTACATCGGCGGTACAGGTATTGAGGGTATGCACCACCTTGTCTGGGAGATTTTCGACAACTCACGCGACGAGGCGATGGGAGGATTTTGTGATCGTATCGAAGTTGTGTTGCTTCCGGGAAACAAGATTCGCGTCTCAGACAACGGTCGTGGTATTCCTGTTGATATTCATCCGAAGACGAAAGTGTCTGCTCTCGAAACAGTTATGACGACTTTACACGCCGGAGGAAAATTTGGTGGAGAGGATAGTGGTTATAAAGTTTCTGGAGGTCTCCACGGCGTTGGTGCGTCAGTCGTCAATGCGCTTTCTATCTGGTGTAAAGCAGAGATTCACAAAGATGGCGGAGTGTATGTGCAAGAGTATTCGCAGGGAAAAAAGAAAAGTGCTGTGAAGAAAGTTGGCGCGACGAAAGCAAACGGAACCATCATTTCATTCGAACCAGATAAAGAAATCTTTGGCGACCTCGTTTTTACCTACGAAACTATAGTGAATCATTTGCGTCAACAAGCATATCTCGTCAAAGGTCTTCGTATCACTGTCATCGATGCAAGAGAATGGGATGGAGGACTTGCAAAGGGAAAAGCTATCGATGATTATTTCTGGTTTGGAGACATAAAAGCAGAATTGCCTTCAATCACGTTTTACTTCGAAGGCGGATTGCGCTCGCTTGTGCGTTTCTACAACAAAAACCAAAAGGCAATTCAGGATACTATTTTCTATGTTGAAAGAGAAGTTGACGGCGTCGGCACAGAGATCGCTCTTCAGTATGTTGATGATATTTCGACGAAGATTGGCGCATTCGCAAACAATATTTACAATCCAGAAGGTGGAACGCATATTACGGGATTCAAAATGGCTCTCACTCGTGTCTTGAACAATTATGCAAAGAAGGGAAGTATTGTGAAAGAAGCTGACGGAGGATTCACTGGTGAAGATGTGCTCGAAGGATTGACTGCTGTCGTATCTGTGAAGCTTCGCGAGATTCAGTTTGAGGGTCAGACCAAAGGCAAACTCGGTAGTCCTGAAGCTCAAGGAGCAGTAGCAACAATATTTGGAGATGCATTCAGTTCATTCTTGGAAGAAAACCCAGACGACGCACGAGCCATAATCCAAAAGGTTCTCCTTGCCGTGCGTGCTCGTAAAGCAGCAAAAGCAGCGAAAGATTCAGTGCTGAGAAAGGGTGCTCTCGAAGGCATGACACTTCCGGGCAAGCTAGCAGATTGTCAGTCTAAGAGCGCAGAGGAAAGTGAGATATTCATTGTTGAGGGAGATTCTGCGGGAGGTACGGCAAAGATGGGACGTGACCGTAGGACGCAAGCGATTCTGCCTCTTCGTGGAAAAATCTTGAACATCGAACGTGCTCGTCTCGACAAAATGCTCGCGTCTGAACAGATCAAAAATCTCGTGATCGCAATGGGAACAGCGATCGGAGACACATTTGATATAACGAAACTTCGCTACCACAAGATCATCATCGCAACAGACGCCGATGTGGACGGTGCCCACATTCGTACACTCATCCTCACACTTTTATATCGCTATTTCCGCCCACTTATCGACGGAGGATTTATTTATATCGCGCAACCACCGCTCTACAAAGTGAAACGCGGGAAGGAAATATTTTATGCTTACACAGAAGAAGAGAAGATCGGTTTTACTGGAAGCGACTCTGTGGAAATAGAAGAATCGGATGAAGCAAGCGATGCAGACGAAACCACGACAGAAGAAGGTGAAGAGTCAAAAGTCAAAGGTGAAAAGTCAAAAGTTGTGAAAACCCATGTGCAACGCTACAAAGGTCTCGGAGAGATGAATTCGGATGAGCTTTGGGAGACAACTATGGATCCCTCGCGACGTATTTTGAAGCAGGTGTCTATAAATGACGGGGAAGCGGCGAACCAAGTCTTTGATATGTTGATGGGCTCGGACGTTGCACCACGCAAAAGCTTCATTCAGGCAAATGCACGACTTGCGGATATTGATATATAATCAGGCTCTAGCCAAACTAAAAAAACCGCATGTGCGGTTTTTTGCTTTTCTTATGATTTGCTTTTTATTTCTTTGAGAATATTTTCAATAAATATATCTAGCGCAACTTCTTCTTTTGTTCCGTCTCTTTTTTCTACAGTAAGGGTATGTGCCGTCACTTCTTTGTCACCAAGTACGATGACATATGGTGCACGCGTCGCTTTACCTGCATGGATACGTTTGCCGAGGCTCGTATCCGCGTCAAACATTTCTGTGCGGATGAATTCCTTATTCAATTCTGATTCAATACTTTTTGCGTAGTCAGCATGGTTTTCCCTCACCTGCACGATCGCCACTTGGACGGGTGCGAGCCAGGTAGGGAAGTTACCTGCGAAGTGCTCGATGAGGACTGACATAAATCTCTCAATGGAACCCATAATAGCTGCGTGTATCATGACGATGCGCTCCTGCTTGCCTTCTTCATTGATGCAGTAGAGGTCAAACCGCTCTGGCATGTTGGAGTCGAGCTGGATCGTTGCAACTTGCCATTCTCGTCCGATCGAGTCCTTCGCCATGAAATCGATTTTCGGACCATAAAATGCTGCTTCGCCGATTACTTCTATTGGCGTTTCACCTTTTTCTTTTATCATATTGCGAAGTTCTTCTTCTGCAGAAAGCCATACATCTTCTGTGCCCAAATATGCAGACATATTTTTTGGATCGTGCAGTGAGAGGCGTGGTAGTAGAGTGAATCCGAAGGTGCCATAGAAAGTTTTTACTATGTCATATATCTTTCCAATCTCTTCTTCAACTTGGTTTGTGCGACAAAAGACATGCGCGTCATCCTGCGTAATCGAGCGGACACGAGAAAGTCCTGCAAGTTCACCTGATTGCTCGTCGCGGTACACTTTGGTCGTCGATGCATAGCGCTCGGGCATTTCCCGGTAGCTCCACTGCTTGCGGGCAAATATCTGCGTGTGATGCGGGCAGTTCATCGGCTTCATAGCGAACTCATGTCCTTCGCGAGTCGTAATGCGGAAGAGGTCATCTTTGAATTTGTCCCAGTGTCCACTTTTCTCGTAGAGTTCCTTTTTTGTGATGTGGGGTATGTCCACTCTCTCATAACCGACTTTCTGCCGAAGTTCCCAGACAAAACCATCTAGAAGATCGCGTAACAATGTCCCTTTTGGTGTCCAAAGTGGGAGTCCTGAGCCGACAAGTTCTGAAAAGGTGAAGAGATCGAGTTCTTTGCCGAGTTTCTTGTGGTCGCGCGCTTTTGCTTCTTCGCGCTGCAGAATATAGGCATCGAGTTTGTCTTTTGATTCGAACGCGAGTCCGTAGATCCGGGTGAGCATGGGATTTTTTTCATCGCCTCTCCAATATGCTCCTGCGATACGGTCGAGTTTGAAAGAGTCTGGAGCGATTTCTTTCGCTGGATTCTCAACGTGTCCGCCACGACAAAGATCGGTGAAACCTCCACAGGTGTAGACTGTTATAGTTTCTCCACGATCTCTGATTTCGTTTATGAGTTCGAGCTTGAACGTATTTCCGGCAAACATTTCGTCTGCTTCCTCTTTGGTTACTTCCTTGTGCGTAAATTCTTTCCACGCTGGAAGATTTTTTCGCATGGTTTTCTCGATTTTTGAAAGCGTTTCCTCACCTGGTTTTTCGTTAGGAAAATCGATATCGTAGTAGAAACCGTCGTCTATTGCAGGTCCGAGGGTAAGGTGTGCGTCAGGATAGTGTCCTTTGACTGCTTGTGCCAAAAGGTGAGCCAATGTATGGCGGATATGAGCCAATTTGTCTTTTTCCATAAGGCTATACTAACATTTCTCCCTTATTTTGAGTAGGGCTTGACGAGGAAAGGCAGGTGGAGTAAACTCGTTTCATGGCATGTAGAAACGCAACAGTCGTGGCCGTCACCCGAGCTTTCACTCCTGAAAGTTGATATTTGCGTTTAGACTCTCTTGAACTCAGACATCAGCTTTCAGACTTGAAAGCTGATTTTCTTTTAAAACCTAAAACTTAAAAATATGAAGACAATGACATGCAGATTCTGCCAGCGCACTGTGGCCCTCGTCACTACAGTGGGTAGCGCGACATCTTCGGGATTATATGATTCTTTGAAAATGACGATTATGAAAGCGACCTGTTCGCATCTTGCTCTTTGCGATGAAGTGAGCTCGGACATACTTGAGCAATTCGAGAGTTTGGACGACATAAAAACAGCACACCTAGTTAGTGGTGACAAAAAAAGTAATCGCGACGCTAGAAATTCTGTGCCCACGGCGCAAAAACCAAATGAATTTGAAAAAATCTAAAAGATCTCACACAACCCCCTGTCTGAAAATATTTTCAGACAGTTTTTTTTATTCCATCTTTAATTCTTTTATTTCCTCGATTGCAAGATATTTGTCGCCGTTTCGTTCTGTAATTTTTGCCTTTATTGCAACTACTCTGTCTTTAACAAATAAATCCGCTGTTGTCTTGAATAGTTTTGGAAATACCACTGCCTCTATAGAACCCGTAAAGTCGCCGAGCTTTATGAATGCCATACGTTCATTTTTTCCTTTCGTGTTGAAGAGGCGCACATCTTCGACGAGGGATGCGAGCATGACTGTTGCCTCACGTCGCCCGTCTTTTTTGATTTTGAGAATTGTATTTCCAACTTGTTCGATCTTTTCACGCCACGGATCTAGTGGATGGCCTGAGATGTAGAGTCCGAGGAGTTCGCGCTCCCACAAGAGCTTTTCGGCAGGAAGGGCAGGATCAATCGCTTGGAGCTTGAGTTCAGTCATAGCAATACCAGAGTCTCCGCCAAAGAGAGATTTTTGGCCCGCACTACGGATTTTCTCACGGTTGTATTCGAGCAGAGCATCTGTATTGAAAAGAAGCGATTTACGTTCAGAAAAGTCGTCGAGTGCACCACACATTGCGAGAGCCTCGAGAGATTTTTTGTTGAGGTTTTTGTGGGTGATGCGATCAAGGAAGTTGGTGATAGATGTAAATGGACCGCTTGCTTTTCTCTCTTTGATGATAGCATCAGCGATGTCGCCTCCTAAGTTTTTGATCGAGTAAAGGCCGAAACGTATCGTTTTGGATTCGCGAAGATCTTCTCCGTCGCCTGTAACGACAGTGAATCCGCCGAAGCTTTCGTTGATGTTTGGAGGCAAAATAACGATTCCCATGCGACGACATTCCGCGATTATTTCCCCGACTTTGTCCACATCCCCAGATTCTGCAGTAAGGATTGCTGTCATGTAGGGAACGGGGAAGTTGGCCTTCATGTATGCAGTTTGGTATGCGACACGTCCGTATGATGCAGAGTGGGCCTTGTTGAATCCATACGCTGCGAAAGGTTCAATCCATTTCCATATTTCCGTTGCTTTGTTCTCACTCCATCCAGACGTCGCAATACAACCTTTGATAAATTTTTCCTTTTGGGCTGCCATTTCTTCAGGGATTTTCTTTCCGACTGCTTTGCGGAATTTGTCGACTTCGCCCCACGAATATCCCGCCAAGTCATGCGCGATGATGAGGAGATCGTCTTGATAGACCAAGATGCCGTATGTTTGTTTCAAAATCGTCTCGAACGCCTTGTCTTGGTACGTGATTAGTTTTGGATTGTGCTTTCGCGCAATATAGTCAGGAATAAACTGCATCGGGCCGGGACGGTAGAGTGCAACCATCGCATTGATATCATGAATCGTTGTCGGCTTGAGTTCCTTGAGCCAACGCGTCATACCTGAGCCATTCAATTGGAAGAGTCCTTCCGTATCACCACGTGCGAGAAGGTCAAAAGTTTTTTGATCCACCAAATCAACTGTGTCGAGGTCGACATCGATATCAAATATTATTTTTACGAGTTTCACCGCGTCAGCGAGGATAGAGAGGTTGCGAATGCCGAGGAAGTCGAATTTTGGAAGCCCCGCATCTTCGATCGAGTACATGTCGTACTGGGTAATCATCTTTCCGCCTTTTGGATCAAACTGAATCGGAGTGAATTCCCAGAGAGGTTTGGGTGAGATGACGACGCCTGCCGCATGAACACTGATGTGGCGCGCACATCCTTCCATGCGCTTTGCAATATCGATAATTATTTTCGTATCGCGCTCCTCTTCGTATGCTGTTTTGAGTTCTTCAACCATCTCCATCGCTTTGTCGATAGTCATCGGAAATCCTTGGCTTCCCATTGGGATAAGTTTTGAAATCCGGTCTCCTGTAGAGTACGGATATCCGAGCGCGCGTGCGACATCGCGGACAGAGCCTCTCGCCATCATCGTTCCAAATGTTCCTATTTGGACGACCCTGTCTTCTCCATACTTTTGCTTCGCGTATTCAATCATTTCGTCTCGACGGTTATCAGCAAAGTCCATGTCGATATCAGGAGCACTCGGACGTTCTGGGTTGAGGAAACGTTCAAAAGGAAGCTTGTATTCCAATGGATCCACGCTTGTGATGCCGAGGAGGTATGTCGTCAATGATCCCGCGACAGAGCCTCTAATGTTCGAGAGAATACCGTTTTCTCGAGCGTAACGCAGTAGGTCAGCAACGACTAAGAAATAAGATGCGTAGCCTTTCATTTTAATGATGTCGAGTTCGTAGTTGAGGCGTGTCACTGCTACCTCAGACTTCTCCATCTTTCGAAGCTCATATCCTGCTTCTGCCAATGCTCGCAAAAGTCCGTCCGCTGTCTGACCTTCCTCGATTTTGTAGTCAGGGAAGTAAAGCTTGTCGAGTTCGATTTCCAAATTCACAAGCTCGGCAACTTTCATCGTGTTCTCCGCGGCTCCTGGTATATCTTTGAAGACGTCGTACGCTGTTTCAGTATCGATGAAGGAATAATTGCCGTCCTTCATGCTCATCTTCTTTGTGTTGATATCAGACCCTGTGTTGATAGCAACGAGAGTGTCGTGAGCCTCCACATCATCAATGTGGAGATAGTGCGAATCCCACGTACCGACGATTGGCAAGTCGAGCTCTTTCGAGATGGCGATAATTTGTGGAACAAGTGGCGTATACCAATCGATTTCGTCGTGCTTCATGACTTCGATGAAGACATCTTCTTTGCCGAAACATGAAATATAAAAAATGAGAAGGTCTTTTGCTTCCTCTCGATGATTATTTTTAAGCAATGTAATAAACTCACTTCCGGGACACCCAGATAGACAGATGATTCCCTGACCGTATTTTTGCAAAAGTTCTTTGTCGATGCGTGGTTTGTAGTAGAAGCCTTCCGTGTTAGCAAGCGTCGTCATGTGCATCAGATTTTTGTAGCCTTTATTATTCTTCGCAAGCAAGGTGAGATGGTAGCGACGTCCGTCATGGTCAGGCTCCTTGTCGTATCGTGTCCGTGTTGCGACGTATGCCTCCACTCCGATGATGGGTTTGATACCTTCCTTTTTGCATTCTTTGTAAAATTCTATGGCGCCGTACATTGCGCCGTGGTCAGTGAGAGCGAGTGCTGTCATGCCACACTCCTTTGCCTTTTTGACCAAGTTGGGCACTTTGGACATGCCGTCAAGGAGTGAGTAATGACTGTGGGTATGAAGATGGGTAAACGGAGGTCGAGGATTCATGCACATGGATTATAACAGGGCGAAGGTTCGTATAAAAGCCACATGTACAAAGGCGAAATGTGTGTTGCGAAGTCGCATCATATCTATGTATAATATGTGTATGCATCATCGTTTCGTGATTGGCATCGACGAAGTCGGACGAGGTCCGATTGCTGGTCCTGTCTGTGTCGGCGCATTCATTATTCACGACTACTCACTTCTCGCACATGCACCGCACGCACTTCACGATTCAAAGAAACTCTCACCACAAAAAAGAGAAGCGTGGGTAAAATATCTCACTGACTGTCGCAAGAAAGGAAAATGCGCGTTTGCGTATTCTTTTGTTTCTGCGCGAGTGATTGATCGCATCGGAATTGCAAAAGCCATCAAATGTGCGCTTGCACGATCAATCAAAAAGTTGGAACGCGAACTTGCAGACGAAAATGACTTGCTGTTTTTAGATTTCCGAGAAAACACCACCGTGCTTCTCGACGGAGGACTACGTGCTCCAAAAGAATATGTGTTTCAGAAGACGATTATACGAGGTGATGAGAAAGAGCCGACAATTGCTCTTGCGTCGATAGTTGCGAAAGTCGCACGCGACAAATACATGGATAGACTTGCCCTACAATATCCATTGTACGATTTCGAAACTCACAAAGGATATGGCACACCTAGTCATTACAAAAGTCTTCGTTCATTTGGCACATCGCCTCTTCATCGGCAGAGCTTCCTCACCTCATTTGACAATCAGTAGTTCACAGGGTATTCTTAGGGGCAACTAAAATCTTTCCGATGGAAATAGAGGAAATTCTTTTAAACGGGTTCATCTCATTTGGTGGGAATTCGCATAAACCGATCACTGTCGTGATGGTGAAAAAAGCAACAGGGTATCGAACCTTTGAGTATTATTTTCCGTTTGCGAACACAGCGAGCATGGATATAAAAAAGGAATTTGAGATACTCACAGGATTTAAATCTGAGAAGTTCAAAAAATTAATCTGCGCTATTCCTCACGCCAACAATACTTCGTGTGAATGGAATGTTGCACATGCATATTTTGGAAAGCCGAATCCTTTCCTTCTGAATACAGTTGATTACATTTGCGAGGTAAGCATCAGTGATGCGATTTCTCATGTATCAGGGGATTGCAGGATTTTACTGGTCATTGCGTTGATTCAATTGACCCTGAATTTTGAAGCGTCACTTTTGAGAGACGTAAAGAAAGGACTATTAGAAATCAAAACACACCCAGATTTCAAAGACGCAATCACGTCAGCGCTTACATACGCGAGAGAGAAAAAAACCTCAATCACGTATGAACAGGCGCAAATGTTCCTTCTATAATTTATACTTAAGATATTTTCAGCCATATGCAATTTCCGCATATGGCTATTTTCTTGCCAAAATTGCCTTTATTTGTTAGTATTTCGCTCATATGGTAGTACGAATGAGACATACGCGAGCGCACACGAAAAACCGTCGCTCCCACCACGCCCTCACGGGAAGTGCAATAGTATACGATAAGGCAACGAATGTGCCCCACCTTCGCCACAGGGTTTCTATGGCAGACGGACGTTACAAGGGCCGTCAAGTTATAGATGTGGTTAAGAAAACCGAAAAGAAGCAGAAGAAAGCAGTAAAAGGAAAAAAGAGCTAATGAAGCGACTGCTTCTCGTCTCAATCTAAGCCCTATTTATTAATAAAAAACAAATCATCGTTCTTTTATGGCAAACCGCCACCTCTCTAGATCAGTCATACTTCAAACCCTCTTCGAGTGGGATTTTAAGGGTAACAATGCCGAGATAATCCCCAGCACACTTGCGCGCATGGCAGAAGAATTCGCTCCGGGACTTGACGATATGCCGTTTATGGAGCACCTCGTCGATCTCGTGGTCAAAAAGCGCACGATCATTGATCAGGTAATCGGCAAAGCTGCGCCAGAGTGGCCTGTCGAGAAGATCAATGCCGTCGACCGCAATATTTTGCGTCTTGGACTCGCAGAGCTTCTTTTTGGGAACTACGAAGAAGTGCCACCGAAAGTGTCTTTGAATGAAGCTATCGAGCTTGCTAAAACATTTGGAGGAGAAAGCTCGAGCAAGTTCATCAATGGAGTACTCGGTGCTGTCTACAAAGAAATAGGTGAGCCTGGCAAAGAACAGAAATCGAAGCGCCAGATTAAAAATGAGGAAGTTGATCTCTCAACTCTCAAAATAGAACGCAAAGGTAGTGCTGTTATTTATGCGCGACATGATGGACGAATGCATGTTGCGATGGTGCATGACGTTTTCGGCTACTGGACTCTTTCAAAAGGTGGGATTGATGACGGCGAAACCGACGAAGCAGGACTTGCTCGTTCGGTGAAGGAAGAAATCGGACTCGACATCGAAGTGAAAGAGAAGCTCGGAGAAAACGAATACATAGCGACGCATCCAAAAACCGGCAAAGTCAGAAAGCACGTTGTCTATTTTCTTGCAGAAGCGAAGTACAAGCCAGTGAAGCTAGAAAAGGAGGGCGGTCTTGATGATGTGAAGTGGTTTCCACTGGAAGAGGTTGTCGACTTGAAAATGTACGACGATATTACAAAATATACAGCCAAGGCGATTGGCATAATTACTAATAATAAATAAGTAAAAAGTTTAAAGCTCAAAGCCTAAAGCGAATACTAGATTTATCTGCTTTTAGCTTTAAACTTTCCGCTTGTCACTATCTTATGATTGATTTTAGCGAATTTGAAAAAACTTCAGGTGTCCTCTTCAAGGACAAGAACATTTTAAAAACAGCTTTTACTCACCGTTCATACCTCAACGAGAATGCGAACACTGGCGTGGAGCACAATGAGCGTCTCGAATTCCTGGGAGATGCAGTTTTGGAACTTATCGTGACTGATTTTCTTTTTGCGAAGTACAAGGACGAACCCGAGGGAATGTTGACGTCCTACCGTGCTGCACTTGTAAACGCAACTATTATTGCAGAAATCGCACAGACACTCGGCATGAATGATTACTTGCTACTTTCCAAGGGAGAGGCAAAGGATACGGGCAAAGCACGACAGTACATCTTAGCAAACACATTTGAGGCATTTCTCGGTGCAGTGTATCTGGATCAAGGGTATGACATAGCGCGAGAATTCGTCACAAAGTATCTCCTTCCGCGAGTGGACGAGATAGTTTCAAAAAAGCTCTGGAGAGATTCGAAAAGCCTTGTCCAAGAAATGGCTCAAGAGCATGTCGGTGTCACACCTGCGTACAAAGTGATTCAGGAATCAGGACCTGACCACGACAAACATTTCGTGGTTGGTGTATTCTTCGGCGACGAAGAAATCGCCCAAGGCAAGGGTAAATCTAAACAAGAAGGAGAACAACAGGCTGCAGAGGCGGCCTTGATTAAAAAGAATTGGAGATAATAGAAGTTGAAAGTGGAAAGTTGAAAGTGAAAAACATATGAGCAAACAATTTGAAGATTCAATTGCATGGCAAAAGGCAAAAATTCTAACTATAG
Source organism: uncultured Candidatus Saccharibacteria bacterium (assembly GCA_964606295.1). GTDB lineage: Bacteria > Patescibacteriota > Minisyncoccia > Phycocordibacterales > UBA9973 > JAGOPB01. The sequence goes on along the minus strand of CAZSFR010000004.1, from coordinate 22,963 downwards.
CTGTCTACAGAATCTTAGAATCTTTAAAAGATCATTCGTTTAAAAATCAGTTGCAACGTGCTGCTATCTCTATCATGAATAATGTAGCTGAAGGCTTTGAGCGACAGACACAAAAGGAGATGAAGCAGTTTTTGTATATTGCGAAAGGTTCTGCTGGTGAGGCGCGCTCTATGATTGCTTTCGGTATGTCCCTCAATTACTTCTCTAAAAATGAAGGAGAAAAGCTCTATGAACAAGCGACAAAAATTGCTAAAATACTATCAGGGTTTATTAAAAAGCTTTAATTTGCTTTTAACTTTAGACTTTCAACTTTATGCTTAAACGTATCGAAATGAGTGGGTTCAAATCATTTGCGAAAAAAACCGCGCTTGATTTTACGACGCCAATTACTGCGGTGGTTGGTCCCAACGGCTCAGGAAAATCCAACATAGTTGAAGCGATGCGGTTTGTTTTGGGCGAGCAATCCATGAAAAGTCTGCGTGGTAAATCCGGAAGTGATCTCATTTTCAAGGGCTCAAAGAGTCTTTCTGCGCAAAACAGAGCTCGTGTCGCGATGGTCTTCGACAACAATCGGAAGCTTTTTCGCATAGGAAGTGATACTGGCATCGCAGTTGATTTTGATGAAATAGAGATAGCTCGAGAAATTTATGGTGACGGTGGGAGCAAATACACAGTGAACGGGTCAGAAGTTCGTCTTAAAGACATTATTGAGTTGCTTTCATCAGTCAACATAGGGGCATCAGGGCATCACATTATCTCTCAAGGTGAAGCAGATAGAATCTTGTCGTCATCTCCAAAAGATCGAAGAGAAATGATTGAGGACGCTCTTGGACTCAAAATTTATCAATATCGTCTTCGTGACAGTGAGCGTAAACTTGAGAAAAGCCAAGAAAACATGCGCGAAGTCGAATTGCTTCGCCGTGAAATAGCACCACATTTGCGATTCCTCAAAAAGCAAGTTGAGAAGCTTGAACTAGCAGAAGAATTAAAAAAGGATTTGCGAGACAGGTACAAAGTATATCTATCACTCGAAACCAAAATTGTTGACGAGAAAACGACCGCATATCGTACACAGTCTAGCGAATTGAAGCGCGAACTTACACTCACAAACGAGAAACTCAAGGCAAGTGATGTAGACAATGACAACTACAAGGAGTCGGTTCTCAAAGAAGAGGAACGCCGACTTGATACTGTACGGACAGATATTCGACAGAAGAAGGAATTGCTCCAGCAGACATTCACTCGCACAGCAACATTGATTGAAATACTGGAAAGGGAATTGAAAAGCGATGTGCGTACAAAAAGTGAAAATATAGTTTTGCCGAGAGAGTCGCTCAAAGAGCTCAAAAGTATGTTGTGGAATTCAATCGATATCGCAAGTCGCGATGATGATATCACGAAAGTCAGAGGCGTGCTTGGAGAGATGCGGGAAAAACTTGAAACTTTTTGGATTCGCTACCTGGAGAACGGACCGCTTGAAGCAGACGGAAAAGAGAAAAAGAAAGAAGAATACGAAGAATTAAAAAAGGCTCTTGTTGTCATTGAGAAAGATGTCGCAGACATTTCACTACGTGAAAAAGATACTGAAGGCAAAATAGCAGAACTTCGTGAGAAGTATAAGGACGAGAACGAAGCAAAAGTGCTTCGCGAGCGTTCGCTGTACGACCTGCGTGTACGAGAGAGAGAGCTTGGAAATGAGCTAGCGCTCCTTGGGGTGAAGGAGGAAGCACTTTTCAAACGTCAGTCGTTGTTTGAGGAGGAAATCAAAGAAGGGAACGCTCTCATCGGGAGCGACATACTGCTTTTCCGCCATAAGGAAGACCACGCGCAAGATGAGGATGCGACCGATGAGGCGCAGGAGAACAGACGTAAATATATAGAAAGATTGAAAATCAAACTCGAAGAGTATGGTGGTCAAACAGGTCAGGAGACATTCAAAGAGTACGAGGAGGTGGGTGCGAGAGATGCTTTCTTGGCAAAGGAACTTGATGATTTGGAGAAGAGTATCTTTTCCATGAAGGATATTGTCCGAGAGCTTAGGGATACAATCGAACGAGAATTCAAACTTGGCATAGAAAAAATAAATAAGCAGTTTCAAGACTTTTTCTCACTTATGTTTGGTGGAGGACATGCGTATCTCTCCGTGATTATTGAGGAGAAGCGAAGAAAGAAAGGTGAGGAGGAAGAGGGGGAAGACGTCATACTTAAGGATGAGGAGAAAATTGAACATGGTATCGATATCAATATTTCATTGCCTCAGAAGAAAGTGAAGGAGCTCATGATGCTATCTGGTGGCGAGCGGTCGCTCACATCTATCGCGCTCCTCTTTGCGATGTCTCAGGTCAATCCTCCACCATTTCTCGTGCTCGATGAAACTGACGCAGCTCTCGATGAAGCAAATTCTCGCAGATATGGAGATATGCTTGAGCGACTTTCCAAATATTCAGAACTTATTGTTGTCACGCACAACCGCGAGACAATGTCGCGCGCGCAGGTACTCTATGGTGTGACACTTGGATCCGATACAGCATCGAGACTCTTGTCTATAAAATTTGAGGAAGCAGTCAAAGTTGCCAAATAAGGCGTTTTGTTGACACGGCTTAGCGCAAGGAGTATGGTTAATTTGAACAAATAAACCATATATGATATGAAAAAAATTAGCCTTCTTTTTGTGGGAGCTATGAGTACGCTTCCACTCTTTTCAGCTACACCAGGTGTTACTGAAAGTATTTCAATATTTAATGTGATAGGATCCCTGCTCGGAGTTGTCGGGATAGTCGTGTTTGCATACCACATTGCGAGTGGTGGCTGGGACCTATTGCCAGGAAAAAACTATGAGCACGAAGATCGTGTACATAGGGGTGACAAAAAAATGTAGAAATTTTTAGATTTTAAATCTAGCCGTTCCAATTTTGGGCGGCTTTTTTAATTGAATACAAAACAGGAACCGCATAGGGTTCCTGTTTGAGTAAGATCTTTAGTGGATTACTATTTCCTCACTTTTATTTGGGCAGTTGCTGAGTTGCCTGCATTGTCGTAGGAGACTGCACGAAGTGTATACATACCTGAAGGAAGCGCCATAGTATCCCAACCAAATTTGTAAGGAGATGTGACATCAGAGCCTAGCAAGGTTGTGCCTTGGTAGAAATCTACTTTTGCCACTCCTCCTGCATCCGTAGACTGTGCTTGTATCTCAATTATTCCTCCTGAGATGGTAGCTTTGTCTATTGGAGTGGAGATGGAAATCCTTGGAACCACTGTATCAGAATTCACTGGTGGAGCAGGCGGTGGAGAAGGAATTGGGTCATCGTTACAGAGCCCCAGGAGGCCCGGGAAGAATCCACAACCATCACCAGTCTGGTCTGTTTCAGGTACACCTCCTTCTGTTGTTTCAAAATACAACTTATCATCAAGGAATGAAACTATATCACCTGCATGCAGGGTCAAAATAGCATTTTTGTCATGTCCTATTCCAGGGGCGCTAATAAATGTAGAATCGATTCCTGCGTCTGTAAATATGCCTTGTAGTTTTACAGAGTTTTGATATCCTGCATCAGCTGTACCATGGATGATTAAGAACGGAGGGTCGTTTGAATCTACATAATTTGCAGCAACCGCATCATTTGCTTCATCACAGGTCGCTTCATTCGCACATCCGAAGAGAGAAAGAAATGTTGCAACTATACCGCCTGGCATTCCACCAAATACGTCGTCTGGATCAAGTGATCCGAAGAGGTCTATCACAGCATTTGGTTTACTTGAGAATCCAGTATTTCCACCTGTCGTACCTTCATATTCGGCTACTTCACTTGAAGCGCCGATCATAGAGATGAGCATAGCGCCCGAAGAGCTTCCAGCAATTGCAATCTTGTTTGGATCAATTCCCAACTCATTTGCATGCGCACGAACATATCTTACCGCTCCATTAATATCGCGAACCTGAGCAGGGAAGAGTCCCTCATCTGTCCCTCGATATTCTACCTCAGCTGTCGCATATCCAGATCCTGTAAAGTCATTGACGAAGTCGTCTATAGTGTCTAGTCCTCCTTCCTCAAATGCTCCTCCGTGAAGGAAGAAAATAAGGGGAAGTGGGTTTTGTGCACCAGATGGTTTTGAAAGATCAAAATCAAGATTGGTTCCAGCTGGAGTTGTAGCATAGGTTATATTTTGACTTGAAAATACAACGTTGTTGTCCGGGCTAGGGATTATGTCATTATTGGTTATTTCTTCGACTGCTATATATTCTGGGCTAACAGAGAACGTTCCGACACCGAATCCAGGTATGAGAAGATCTGAGATTTGGCTATATTGATCCTCGAGCATATTTGCTTCTTCGTCTGGAGTAACGGCAAATTCAGTTTCTCCTCTACTTGCAGCGTTTGATGCTCCTTCCAAGAATTCTATGCTACCACTAGAGTCATCTAGATTGACCATTTGTCCGTCTACAACGAAGTTTCCAATACGAAGAGTTTTTTCAGTGGTGTTGGTTACAGAAAAAATTATATCGCCGTTATTCTTCTTGTAGGCATGTATAGAAATTTCTTCTGTGTCGACACTTGGGTCATTGATAGTAAAAGTTGTTTCCATAGGAATTGCAGAAGATCGGTAGATGTCTTTCATACTTTTCATAGCAAAGTACGGCGTACGTCGGACAAACCCCCCGATGTCTTCAGGTTCTGTACTTGCTACGTTGCCGACTCTTCGCTTGTTAAGGAGTGCATTGCCACCATCTGTTGCGAGTGTGTGATAGATAGAGAACTTGATGAAGTTGTCGTGGCGAACGTTCGCATCGTTCATCATAGTCATCATATCCTGCGTGAAGATACCATGGAGTACTGAGTTTGCAAATTTGGAAGCAGTTTTTTCTTGATCTTGGTTTATGTTCCACTCAGTGAGCCACATATTTTTACCAGGAAATTTTGATGCGTACCAATCGAGCGTTGCTGGAAAAACTATTTCTTCAGAATTTTGTACTGCTAACTTACGAAATGTCTTCATCTCATTTTTTCCGCATTCAAAAATTACACTTTTTATTCCTGTCGCAACTTCGTCTATACAAGGAGTAAACGGTGCATAGAAATGCATTATGTAGTTTGTATAACCATGTGATCCCATCTGTGTAGCGAGTGCAGTGTTCCAATATCCATTGTAATCAGTGTCTCCATCAAATCCGTCAACTGTTTCTTCGATACCTTTTTTAGGCGCAGAAACAACCGCATAAGAGAGTCCTGGAGCAACTGCTTCGATAGCTGTGCGGAATTCATCTGCGTCGTTCAAATAATTAGTGACGCCGATCGGTGCTTGTACGCTCGGGCTACCCGCCATAAAGTATTTATTCGCTTTTGAGTACACTTCATTTCCCATTTCGACTCCGCGAATAGTCACGCCTTGGTTGATCAGAAATTCTATCTGCTGTGCAGCTTCCGCTGGCGTACCATAATTTATATTGACAACAAAGAGAGCATCTGAGTTTGTCTGCTCAGTAATGTCAACAAAGTCGTGAATAAAATTTCTCGACAGTAAATTTTGGAACCCTTCTAGATAGGAGAGGTTTCCGTATTTAGGTTTTGGTGCTGTAATTTCTGCGAGCTCACCATCATTGCCGGCCTCTTCTTCCTCGATACGGTCTTCCAAGATCCAGCCATTTCCACGAATCTCATTTCCGTTAACGAGAGCAGTAGTTTCTTCTGCACTGAGAGGTTGGTTCATGTGATCTGTCCATACGTGAGAATATTTGACGAGTCCACCTGCGGGGAATCGTAGGACCGTAGGAGAGAGTTCCTCGAGTGATTCTGTGATATCGTCTTGCCATGAAGGGATTGTTCCTACTTCGTCGAGGAACTTTGCGGTGCCCGTACCGTATATACCACTTTCTACAGGCTGTGCACCTGCTATGGATGAGAGGGTAATGCTTATCTCGGCACTGTCGTCAAAATTGACGAGTCCAGGCAATATGTTCCAGCGAACTCCGCCAGTTGTGATGATAAACACGCCACAAAGAACGATGAAGACGGCAAGCAATATTGCTTTGACTGAGTCATACTCGTGATTAAAAAATTTCATAGTAAAGACAAATAATGCTACATAATAAATCCCGACTAAGGTTGCTTTATTGTAACACGCCACAGGTTATAAGGAAGATGTCAAGCAAAAAGTAAATTAGTTGGGATGTTTCTTCTATTCCTCCATATCTCTTATTTCATATGGCTGAAAGTATCCGTTCAATTTTACAAGATTTTTCTTCACTGAAACGACCCTCTTGTCTTCAAGCTCAACTTCGAGAAGCAAGCCCTGCATTGTCTCAGGAGAAAAGTATTGGTCAAAAATAAGGTTGCCGAGGCTGTAGGCGATATAGCCATCTTTGTACCATTCGCTCTCTTCGATTACGTGCGGGTGGTGTCCAATGACGAGATCTGCGCCATTGTCGATTGCCATATGCGCGAGCGCTTTTTGTCTGTCGTTTGCTTCCTTGTATTCTTCGCCCCAATGGAATGACATGACTAGTATGTCTACTTTCTCACTCGCATTCTTTATGATTTCAGGGAGAAGGGGATCACTCGCAAGCAAAATACCTGAAGAAGTACCTTTTGCTTCAAGCCAGTTTGGCCCCACATCTGTTGTTCCGAGATAGCCAACACTGTTGCCGTTGTGTTCTATGATGATTGGCGTTTCTGCAAGTTTTTCAGTAGAACCTGCGCCCGTGTACTGGATACCAGCATTTGTAAGCCTCGCTCGCGTATCATCAAAGGCGGGTTTGTTCCAATCACCAGCATGGTTGTTTGCAAAGGAGACGATATCGATACCAGAATTTTTCAAAACAGGAATAACGGCAGGGTCCATGCGGAATGAATACTTGCTTCCAACATTATTGCCTATATCTGAAATAGGACCTTCAAGATTTACGAATGCGATATCAGCATCACGAAGCTTCGTGAGGGATGTGAATAATTGACTATAATCACCACCAAAATTTTTCTCAACAGATGCTTTCACACCACGGTCAAGCATGACATCTCCTCCGAAAACTAGTGTCGTATCCTTTGGTGGTGGCGGGGGTACATAGAAAGTTATGTCGCTCTTGTTATCTCCGAAGTACACATTGCTTCGGAGGTAATCCAAAATACTTTTCGTGTCTCTATATCTATCTTCGCTACCGAGTACAACAATAGCAAGTGAGCGTTTGTGAAATTCCGAAACAGGAAGTGTGAAAATACCCAAATTAGTTTCTCGTGCAGGATCAGTGTATCCGCGCTTGCCACCTTCATATCCCTCAGTTCCCAAAAACTGGCTCGTGTTGTGCCATGTGTGCACTCCCGCAGAGCGAGTTTTTTCTATTGATGCATCGAGAATGAACTGCTTGTTTTCTTTGAGATATTTTGCGAAACGGAAGAGATCTTGTGCTGTTGAAGCATCGTCTTTTGCGAGACCCGTTGGATCACTAAATGTCGAATTCGTCATGCCGATTGCGCGTGCTTTTTCGTTCATGCTTTTGATGAAGTAGTCTCTTCCGATGAAGCGCGCCAAAGCCTCTCCGGCATCGTTTGAGGATTCGAGCAAGAGCGGATAGATGAGATCGTTTGTGCCGATAACCTCGCCGACTCGCAGTCCTCCTGACTGGCCTTGTACCTCGAGATAGGCGCTCGTGATTGTCACATCTCTTCTTTGCGATACAACATCAAGTGAAGTGAGTGCAGTCATGAGCTTGGTGACAGAGGCAATAGGGAGTACTTTGTCGCTAGCTTTTTCAAGAATAATTTCTCCTGTTTCAATGTCGCCAACGAGATAGCTTGTTGCACTGACTGAAAGTTTCTTCTTCGGATCAATAACAAAGTAACCGTTTTCTTTTACGTCGGATTCTTTAATTAGCTTCGTACTGTAAATCGAAACTCGTGTACTTATATCGGTCCAGCTATACAACTCTTTTGCGTTTTCAGTCGAAAGTCGGATACATCCACCAGAGAAACCGTTTCCAACAGGAAAGTCTTCTCCATTTTGATAATATGGCCAGCCGTGAATAAAAAAGTTACCAAAAAATTGCTGAGAGTACGGCATCCACACCTTGCCGACAGAGGAAAGGTGTCGATCTTCTTTCGTCAAAATCTGATATTCGCCACCAGGCGTTTCCCAGTAGCTCCCAGGTTTTCCTTTCGCCAGTACGGGATATGTTTTCTGTAAGGTGCCGTTTTCGTAGGTTGAAATTTCCATGCTCTCAAGATTGATGCGGACTGTTTTACCTGTCGCATCAGGCACGAATGTGATGTCATCAATTGTTCCAAGTGTGATCCGAAACGGTTCCTCGGACTCTACTTCAGGCACTGATACCTCCGCTATGGCATCTTTATTACCATGTGCGATTTTCTGTACAAATGATAAGACACTTTGTCTTGTGTGCGCTGTTGCATTTCCAACGAAGGCCTCGATATTTCCGCCGTATAAGAGGAGGGCAAAAGTAATAGTCGCTCCGATTATTACAGAAGCGATGCCGATCAATATATACGGAAATCTTTTATGCATTATTTTTTTGTGGATCCTCTAAAAACTCATAATCAATCATTTTTTTCACGAGGTCCGTTGCTATTGCTTGGATTTTCACACGATCCCCAATGTGATATGAGCGCTTTGATTTCCTTCCAGTAAGAGTGAGTGTTTTCTCATTCAACTGATAGAAATCATTTCCAGGAAGCTTCCTTATGTGGATGAGCCCTTCTGCGCGAGAAATTTTCTCTTCAACATAGACACCCCATTCGGTGACTCCCGTGATGATGCCATCAAGTGGAGTAAAAAGCCGCGCACCGATATACTCGACTTGCTTGTATTTGATACTCGTTCTCTCTGCTTCTTGTGCAACACGTTCCTGTTTGGATGAATGCGAACACGCAACATCGTACCCCTCTCTTTTTTCCAAGGGAAGTGTTTTACCAGCTAGATATAATTTGAGCAATCTGTGCACCATAAGATCAGGATAACGACGGATTGGGGAAGTGAAATGTGTGTATTCTTTGAATTGCAATCCGTAGTGTCCAATATTTTTTGTACTATATATAGCTTTTGCCATACTTCTCGTGACAATGGTCTGCACTGTGTCGAATGTCGGACCGCTCTCCAATTTTTCGAAGATGCCGTTTAATATTTCCGATGGTATTGCTCCACCGACGAGTTTCGTGCGGAAGCCGAGACCGTTTAGGAAGAATGCCAAGTCTGCCATCTTTTGTTTGTCTGGCACATCGTGAATTCGATACACAAAAACGCGTTTCTCTTTGGCAATCTTTTTCCGTACCCATTCGGTTACTTTGCGATTGGCAAGCAACATGTATTCTTCAATCATGTGGTTTGCATCAGTATGAATCTTGATAAAAATATCTATGGGCACACCCTTTTCGTCCAGTTTGAACTTGACTTCCTCTTGGTCAATCATGAGAGCGCCGTTTTTGAAACGCTGAGTACGGAGTACTTTGCTTATTTCGTTTGCTTTTTGAAGCTCCTGCACAAAATCTCCTTTACCTGTCGACATAACAGCCCACGCTTCTTCGTACGAGAAACGTCTGTCTGATGAAATGATTGTTTCTCCGTACCACTCACTCATTACCTCTCCGTTGTCATTCATTTCAAAAATCGCACTCATCGCGAGTTTGTCTTCGTGAGGATTCAAACTGCACAAGTCATTTGAAAGCACTTCTGGGAGCATTGGGATAGTCCGGTCGACAAGGTAGACAGACGTGCCGCGTTTATATGCTTCATCATCAATCATATTTCCGGGTCGTACAAAAAAGGAAACGTCCGCTATGTGTATACCTATTTCGTACTGGTTGTCAGCTATCTTTTTGAATGAGATTGCGTCGTCAAAATCTTTTGCATCTGCTGGGTCGATGGTGAATGTTGTCGTTCCTCGCATGTCACGGCGCTTTGAGACTTCGCTTTGAATAGAAAAATTCTCTTTTATTTTTTTTGCTTCCGTTTCGACGTTCGCAGGAAATGTATTTTCAAATCCCTGCTCGAGTGCAATCGCCTTGATTTCGGCATCGTGTTCCCCGTGGCGTCCCAACACATGAGTGATGTGTCCGAGGGGTAAATCTCGTTGGTGTTCCCATATATCTATCGTTGCAGCAACTTTGTCCCCAGCTTTTGCGCCCATTAGTTTGTCCGGCGGAATAGCAATCGTTGTATACATTCTTCTGTCTGCTGGCACAACAACAAAAATGCCACCCTTGTCTTCGAGTGCTCCTGTAAAATGCTTTCGTTCACGCTCAAGTATCTCAACCACCTCTCCCGTGATATCTCTTCCAGAGATATACGGATGAAGAACTATTTTAACGCGGTCACCGTGGAGGGCCGTGCGAAGAAACGTTGGTTCAATCTTGATTTGCTCGTCTTTTGGCTGTCCTGCATGAGTCTCGACGTATCCCTGACCCTTGCTGTTCAGCCGAATTATTCCTTCAGCCGTACCTGTCTGTGGCTTTTTGTGTCTTGTCATATATATGAATAATAGCATATAGATGAACGTTGCTATTTCTTTTATCTCGTGCTAATATCGCTTGCATGTTAATGATCAGATTACAGCGTATAGGACGAAAGAACGACCCGATGTTTCGTGTTGTTTTGACAGACTCTAAAAACAGTACAAAAAGCGGAAAGTTCAAGGAAATCTTGGGGCACTACAACCCGAAGATGGGAACGTACGAAGTCAAAAACGACCGTATCAAACACTGGATTTCTGTAGGCGCACAAGTCTCTCCGACAATGCACAATTTCCTCGTGAAAGACGGTATCAAGACCGGCAGAGCAAAAAACGTGCTTTCAAAGAAAAGTCCGACAAAAAAGCGCAAAGAACTCAAAGGTAAATAAATTTAATAATAAAAAAACTCTCCCAGACGAGGGTTTTTTTATTGATTTTATTTATACACATGCTATGCTCTACAGAGCAGTCATTCTGGTCGGAAGCACTGCGGTATTACGAATTCGATTACAACAGACAGATGGAACAAGACAAAGAATTTTTGGAGTATGTGGTGAAAGCTCTCGTTGACAACCCGAACGACGTCAAACTCGATCGCACAGTCGATGAAATGGGCGTTCTTATCACTCTTACGGTCAACCCAGCAGATATGGGCAAGATTATCGGCCGTTCAGGCAACACAGCGAAGGCTGTTCGCACATTGCTTCGTGTCATTGGCATGAAGAACAATGCTCGCGTGAACTTGAAGATCAATGAACCAGAAGGAGGCAAGAGAATGATGCCAGAGGGCGGTATGTCATCTCCAGCGAGTGCGCCGATGCAACAAGCACCAACACAGGCGTCAAGTATCGACGAAGCGATGGAGGATTTGAAAGGAATTTAATCCGCCAACTGGCGGACAGATACAAAAACCCGCGACAAGTTCGCGGTTTTTTTGTTACTCTAAGCATATGAAAAAAGTCTGCACGCTCTGCTTTATCGAACGTGATGGCGAGATTCTTCTGGGCAAAAAGAAGCGTGGATTTGGTGCGGGGCGGTGGAACGGATTTGGCGGGAAAGTCGAAACAGGGGAAACTATTATTGAATCATTGAAGAGAGAAGCAAGAGAAGAATTGTCGCTTACAATCGAAGATGATGACGTAAAAAAAGTTGGTGAACTTTATTTTAAAGTGCTAGACAACAATGATTGGAATGACATAGACGTGCATGTATTTTATGGTACATGCCAAAGTGAACCAATCGAAAGTGAAGAGCTCGTCCCGGGATGGTTTGCAAAGGACGCAATTCCTTATGATGAAATGTGGGTTGATGATCCACTCTGGCTCCCACAGGTTATAGCAGGCAAAAAGATTATTGGACATTTTACTTTAACAGAGAAAAATGTTCTTACTAAACATAAAGTTGAAGAAATAACTTCATTCATATAACTGTGAGCATTTGTGCTAATATAGAAAAATGAAATTTGAACAACTACAAAAAACTCCAAACTTTGAAGAGATAAAAAAGGAGATACAAGAGAAAATTTTGGTGGCAAAAGAGAATGCTCTTGATATAAATAAGGATGAAAAATTTTTGCAAAATTACAGCAAAATGCTTTATGAATATTTCGATACAGAGATAAAGGATCCAAATCTCGAAACCAGCAGTGATCGCATACGAAATGCAATTGCGAATGTTCAAACGCTAGTTGAATTTAGAATGCTGTTGGAATCGATTGGTTTTTCCAAGGATGATGTATTTGATATTTTGGAACATGAAAATGCGCACTCAAATGCACAGGAGTTGGAGCATGAAAACGAAGAAGCGAAAGGATATGGGGTGCTCTTTATACGAGATGAAGCGGGCTTTCACGCACAGCCTCATGTTGCAGGAGAAAAGAAAGATAGCGCATCTATGCTTGAATATTTGAAAGGTTTGGCTCGCTCGGTCTCAGCCCCAGAGAGATATGGCCACAGTCTTTCTGTGAATGATGTGGAAGATTTAGCACAGTATACATATCTAATTCAGAAAAAAGAAAAGGAACGTGCGCTCGAGTAGGTCATACTACCTTTCCTTGTGTAAGATTTATTGCTATGGTGTCACTATTGCTAGAGCCAATACCTAGCGCCTAAAGCCTACTTCATGACTTTCCATATAATCACTTTATTTCCCGAAGCATTTGATTCCTATCTCAAGGAGTCTATTATTGGGCGCGCTATCAAGGAGAAAAAGATCAAAGTCCTCTTTTACAATCCACGAATGTATGTGACTGGTAAATACAAAAAGGTATGGCCCGACGGCAATATCTCACGCATTGTCGACGATAGGCCGTTTGGTGGTGGTCCGGGGATGGTGATACGCGCAGAACCGATTCTCCTAGCAGTCGAATCGGTTCTGCGCAAGTTGAAAGTTAAAAGTGAAAAGTTGAAAGGAAATTCAAAAAAGTTAGGTGCTAGACGCAAGGCGCGAGATGCTCGAATCAAGATTATCAATTTTTTTCCTAGCGGAAAAAAATTCACAACTGAGTATGCGAAAGAAACTGAAAAAAAATATACCGATATCGTTTTGATTTGCGGACGATATGAAGGCATCGATGCTCGTGTTGATAAGATATTGAAAACTGACCAGATCTCGATCGGGGATTTTGTTGTCACTGGAGGAGAGTTGCCTGCGATGATTGTGATCGATTGTATGTCTCGGCAAGTGGATGGTGTCCTCAATAAAAAAGAGTCTCTCGAAGAAGAGCGTGTCTCGTCGAGTGAGTTCTATACTCGACCAGAAATACTCGAGTATAATGGAAAAAAACACCGTGTACCAAAAGTATTACTCGGTGGCAATCCTAAACTTATCGATGAGTGGAAAAAGAGAAAGAAATAGTATTCACTCGAGATCGTAACTCAAGTAAATAAAAAAACAACCACCCCGATTTTATTCGAAAGTGGTTGTAACCAATGGCCTCGGAACGTATTAATACGTTCCGAGAAATAATTTTCCTGCATCCGGACCTGTGTCCGGGCGAATGCCAATGCCAGGCATACCTGGGCCGGCATTCTCGTAGGTGTCCAGGAAATCCTGGAAATCTACCGTTTGATACGGCGGAATCGTATCAAACATTGTGTTGCCGTTCACTTGAACGACAATCATCTCGGTGGCAGCATCTGCCGAGATGATTGTTAGAGGAACATCAGGATATACCTGGAAGTCCTCTTTTTCGCACGCACTAAGTGCAGCGGTCAGGGTAGCTATTGCTACCAAATTTTTTAATTTTATTTTCATTTTGTTGATTTTTAGACTTTGCTGGCAAAAGGGAATTGCAGGCAAGGTCTAAAAATCAACATATTTTTTAATGTATTCTTGAGTCTATTGTAGCACACTACTTGACATAAGTCAAGTAGTGTATCATTGTGTTGACTTTTGCTAAATTGTCTGATAATGTAAGGCAAATTTAAAAAATGAAAATTTTAATTATCGTATTATTTTTTTTGAGCACAGGCACAGCCCTCCATGCTCAACTTATCCTCAGCGATAAGCAAATGCAGACCTTGGTCACTTCCTATGAGGACACGTCATTTGGTGATGATGTTGTTATCAAAAAGGGTTATCGTTACATTAGTGTGACGTATACAAAAAGCCGGAGCAGTGACCTAGAGGTGTACTACACTCTGGTGGACCTAAAATCCAGAGAGGTAATCCAATTCACCCTCACAAAGGGAAAGAAGTGGAAATACTGCTATTCTCCAAATAGTAGTACTGGCGGGTACAGTACACAGTTGGTTGTAAGCGGGGAAGTCAAAAATTTATCAGAAAGAAAATCTGATAAATACTACAGCGCTTGTCGTATTGTAATAATAGGTACAATTAACAAATTGTACTTTTCGAACGAAGCTGCTAAGAAAAGTTTTGAAGCCACACAATAGCGCGGTGTGTCTTCGTATTGAATTATGTCTACCTCCTTTTTTGGGAGGTTTTTTTATTGTCTAAATGTTACAATCATTTATATGAATGGGATAATTGTGCTTTGGAAATATGAAGGCGAAACACCACTTGCGTGCATCGAGCGGGCGCGAGAAGGAGGGAAAATTCCGAGTAATGAGAAGGCGACCTACGCCGGCAGGCTGGATCCGATGGCAGAAGGAGTACTTCTTGTACTCACGGGTGAGAGCGTGCATGAGAAAGAAAAATACCTCAAGTTGTCAAAAGAGTATGAAGTGGAAGTTTTGTTTGGGGTGGCGACTGATACGGGAGATATTTTGGGGAAAATACAGGAAATAAAACCATTTATTTTTTCAAATGATTCTGAAAGTCCTCGGACCTCCTCGAAGACGAGGCCAGACATTTCAGAATCACTTGGAGGGGATGTTGAAAGAAAGATACAGGATACGATTGTTCAATGCGTTGGCACATTCACAGAAGAGTATCCTGCGTATTCTTCAAGAACGGTTGATGGCAAACCGCTTTTCGCATACGCGCGGGAGGGAGTGAACGTAGAGATGCCAATTCATGAAATAATTATTCATTCTATTGTTCTTGAGAACATGAGAATGATGAAGCTAGGAGAATTGCACGATGAAATCGTTTCTCGCATAGCGAAAGTAAAAGGCGATTTCCGACAGGAAGAGATTGTGAAAAAATGGCGAGATGTTGTCGAGCAAAATAAAGATGCTGAAGTCTTGATAGCGACTATAGTCGTGTTGTGCGAAAGCGGGGCCTACATGCGCGTGCTAGCGGAAAAAATCGGAAAGCTTGTCGATACCCCCGCGCTTGCATATCGTATTATTCGTACTAAACTAGGAACATATGAACGAAACTAGAGACTGCCAGAATTGTAAAACAGATTTCACCATCGAACCGGATGATTTTTCATATTATGAAAAAATGGGTGTGCAAACACCGCTTCTTTGTACGGAATGCCGCTCACAACTTAGGCTCTCTTTTCGAAACGAGCGAGCCTTCTATAAACGTCCTTGTGATAAGTGCAAAAAAGACGTGATCTCGATGTATTCGCCCGTTCGAGCAGGCTCACCAAATAAAGCACATACGGTCTGGTGCTATGACTGTTGGTTTTCAGATGATTGGGAGGGAACGGATTATGCAAAAGAGTATGATGATTCGAGACCATTTCTCGAGCAGTTCGAGGAGTTGTGGAATGATATACCTAAAATCGGTCTCATCTATGTGAAGAGTCCTGGATGTGAATACACCAATATTTCTGCTGATAACAAAAACTGCTATTTGATTATCGAATCCTCAAACAACGAAGATTCGATCCACTCATACTGGATTCAGGAATGCCGTGATGTGATCGATACGTCGTTCGCTTCCAAATGTGAACGAACATATGAGTGCGACGACTGCTATGATTGCTACAAAGTGTATTATTCAAAAGGTTCTCATGAGTGTCGCGAGAGCTACTTTCTCCTCGACTGCAAGGATTGCACGAACTGTATTGGTTGTGTGAATCTTCGTTCAAAAAAGTTTTGCATTTTTAATGAGCAGTTTTCAAAAGAAGATTATGAAGAGAAACTTCAAGAGTTGAAACTCAACACACGTGGTGGAGTTGAAAAAATGAGAAGTATGTTTGATGTATTCTCCAAAATACAACCACGCAAATATGCTGAGATTGTGAATGCAACGGGTTCGACAGGTGACTATATAAAACATGCTAAAAATTGCGTCTCCTGCTTTCATTGCTATGAAGCGGAAGATAATAAGTACGCTGTGCATGTCTGGCGCAATGCCAAGGACTGTATGGACGTCGATACAGCAGGACGAAATGCAGTACGCATCTACAATTCTATCAATTCGGGGCTGGATACATTCCATCAGATTGTATGTGCAGTCTGTTGGGGAAGTACGTTTAGTAGCTATTCAATGTACGCGATGAATTGTAATAATATTTTCGGATGCGCAGGACTTCGCAAGAAGGATTATTGCATTTTGAATAAGCAATACACAAAAGAAGAGTATGAAAGAATCACGAATGAAATAATTGTGAAAATGAAGCAAGAAGGAATATACGGAGAATTTTTTCCTGCGACTTTTTCATGCTTCGGTTACAACGAAACTGCTGCCCCGGAGAGGTTTCCATTGACGAAGGATGAAGCGATCGCGCAAGGATTCAAATGGGAAGATACACCTCGGGGAACATTTGGAAAAGAGACGAAATCGTGGGTAGAAATCCCAGAATCAATAGCAGAAATCGATTTTGATGTTGCAAAGGAAATATTCACCTGCGTGCAATGCGAAAAAAATTACAAGATAATTCCAAACGAGTATACTTATTATAAAAATGAAGGAATTCCCTTACCCGACCATTGTCCCGACTGCCGTCATAATCGCCGGTTTCTCGCTCGTGGGCCAAACAAACTTTGGCATCGGTCATGTATGAATGCAGGTTGTATGAACGAATTTGAAACCTCCTATGCTCCAGAACGAGAGGAAATTATTTACTGCGAAGAATGTTATAACAGAGTAGTGGTATGAATAAAACAAGAGTTATTTTTATACCAGGAAATGGTGGGGGCGATACAAACTTCGAATGGTTTCCATATATGAAAACTGAACTAGAAAAACTCGGACTGGAAGTCATTTCTCCGGGTGTGTATCCAGACGGCGAACTTGCACGCAAAATCCACTGGCTACCTTTTATCGAATCCTTGGGAGTTGATCAGAATACTATTTTACTTGGATGGTCTTCTGGAGCACTCGCAGCTATGCGCTTGGCTGAAACGCACAAAATATGTGGCTCGGTTTTGGTTGCACCTTGTTACACTGACCTCGGATTAGAAAGTGAGAAGGTGAGTGGCTATTATGATACTCCTTGGGAATGGGAAAAAATAAAAAGCAATCAAAAATGGATTGTGCAATTTTCTTCAATCACAGATCCGCATATTTCGATTGAAGAAGCAAGATATATTCGTGAGAAACTTGGTAGTGACTACACTGAGATAGACGCAGGACACTTTTATCCGAGGAAGGAATTTCCTGAACTCGTTGAAGCAATACAGAAATATCTATAATGAACAATACGCCGAGCCTTTGTTGTTACTTGCTTACTTAGCTAAATAAGCAAGTTAGAGTAGACATGTATTACCAAGTCGGGTATACTTTTTTGTATGAGAACAAAGGATTTTAAAAGAGCAGAAATAGTATGCAAAGCTCTCGCAAATAAGAGAAGGATTGTCATCCTCGACCTACTTAGAGAGCGAGAGTATATGTCTGTAGGGGAAATCGCGAAATCGCTCAAGCTTTCGCTAGAATCAACGTCACGGCATCTGTCCATTCTATACAAGGCCGAATTGCTTGATCGTGAACAAAAGTCTCTTTTGGTAAGATATTTTCTTAATACTGAGCGAACACAGTTATTGAAATACACTCAACAACTACTTGCTTATTTAGCTAAGTAAGCAAGTAGTTTGCCTATGGAAACTCGCAACTGCCAAAACTGCAAAGAGGATTTCACCATCGAACCGGATGACTTCGGGTTTTATGAGAAGATGGACGTTCCTCCTCCAACATTCTGCCCGCAGTGTCGTTACAAGCGCCGGATTGTTTGGAGAAATGTGCACAATCTTTTTCGTGGAAAAAATGCTGTTACTGGAGAAGAATTGTTCACCAGTGTTCCTCCGCAGGCAGGTTTAACAATATACGAGCAATCGTATTGGAATAGCGACGCGTGGGACCCCTACGAGTACGGGAGAGAGTATGATTTCTCTGTTCCTTTTTTCAAGCAAATGAATGATTTTTTCCGGAGTATCCCATATCCCGCAAAATCAATGCAGCGGTGCGTGAATTCAGACTACTCGAACATGTGCGACGATATGAAAAATGCATATCTTTGTTTTAATGCATCATTTATGGAGGATTGTGCTTATTGTTGCAATGGAGGCGCGCTCAAAAATTGCTTTGATTTGACCAGTTGTTACAATAGTGAATTTTGTTACGACAATGTTCGCGTCGACAAGAGTTACAATACGATAGGCTCATTGGCTTCAGAGAGTTGTGTTGATGTCTTGTTCTCAAAAAATTGTGTCGGATGCACCAATTGTTTCGGATGCGTCAATCTCCGTAATGCGACGTACAAGATTTTCAACGAACAGCATTCAAAAGAAGAGTATCAGAAAAAAATCGAGTCTATGAAGCTTGGCACTTGGGAAGGATTTTCAAAGGCAAGAAAAGATGCTGAAGCATTTTGGAGCATATTTCCTGTAAAGTATATGCTTGGATTTAGGAACCAGGATGTTTCTGGTGAAGATATAAAAGACAGCAAAAATGTAAAGTACAGTTATATTGTCCAAAAAGGAGAAAACTTGAAGTATGTACAGGATGTCCCTTTTGGAGGAGCGAGTAATTCGTACGATTATACATCTTGGGGCGTCAGCGCTTCTCAGATATACGAATGCATGATTGTTGGGGAACAAGTCGATAAGCTCAAGTTCTGCTATGAATGTTGGCCTGGATGCCAAGAACTCGAGTATTGCATCAGCATGCGACGCTCAAAGAACTGTTTTGGATGTGTGAGCATGAAAGACGCTGAGTATTGTATTTTTAACAAACAATACATGAAAGAGGAGTATCTAGAGCTCGTTCGGAAGATCAAGCATCATATGATGGATATGCCTTACACCACTGAGCGCGGTCATATATACAAATATGGAGAATTTTTTCCTATTGAGATGTCACTCTTTGCATATAACGAATCACTGCTTCAAGATCAGTTTCCTTCAAACAAAGAAAAGGTAGAGAAATTGGGTTTTGTTTGGAGGGAACAAAATAGAAAAGAATACGAAACGACCATGAAGCCAGATGATCTGCCGGAGTCGGCCGAAGTCGATGTCAGCATAACGAAAGAATTGATACAATGTATAGGTTGCAACAAAGCCTACAGGATTATTACAAACGAACTCCAGTATCTGAAGAATGCTGGTCTCCCACTCCCGAGATTTTGTTTTGATTGCAGATTTGCTAGGCGTCAGAAGCACATGGCTCCGCCACTCATGAAAAAATCCCAGTGTATGTGTAATGGAGGGCATTTCGTGAAGGGGCAGTATAAAAACCTAAATAGTCATGAATTTCATGGAGAAGAAAGATGTCCGCATACTTTTGAAACAGCGTACGATCTTGAGAAAGAGATTATTTACTGCGAAGAATGTTATAAGAAAGAAGTAATGTAATATGGAAACTCGCAACTGCCAAAACTGCAAAGAGGATTTCACCATCGAACCGGATGATTTCGGGTTTTATGAGATGATGCATGTTCCTGTCCCGACATGGTGCCCTCCGTGCAGAATGCAGAGGAGACTCTCTTGGAGAAATGAGAGGAACCTGTTTCGAAGAAAGGACGCGCATACAAGACAGGATTCATTTTCAGGCATTCCTGCCGAAGCGTCTATACAAACGTATGAAACTTCATATTGGTATGGAGACGAATGGGAAGCGTTGGATTACGGTGTAAAGTATGACTTTTCTCGACCATTCTTTGAACAGTTCAAAGAGTTATTTGGTCGCGTACCTATTATGGCCAAATCTTCGGCCGGATTTATGACTAACTCGGACTACTGCAATGAGGCGGGCAGACTTAAGAATGCGTACTTATGCTTCGATGCCGACTTTGTAGAAGACTCTGCATACCTAGTGAAGGTGACAAATGTGAAAAATTCTTTTGACTCACATGAGACAATGGATAGTGAATTATGCTACGAATGTGTCATGGTCTATAAGTCTTATCAAACTTTGTATTCCGTCGATTGTGAAAGTTGCGTGGACGTGTGGTTTAGTAAAGGACTGCGTGGTTGTACAAATTGTTTTGGTTGCGTAAATCTACGCGGTAAGTCTTACTATTTTTTCAATGAGCCGCTCTCAAAAGACGAATATGAAAAAAGATTGGCTCAACTTGATCTATCGTCTTACGCAGCCATTTCAAGCATACGTGATGCAGTTCTTGATTTTTGGCAAAAATTTCCCGTCAAATATTATTACGGAAATAGAAATCTCAATTGTACAGGTGATAGAGTGAGTGATTCAAAGAATGTACGCGACTCTTTTTCTGTTCAGGATGGCGAGAACCTGCGATATGTACAAATCAGTGTTCTGAAGGCGGCCAATTCTTATGACTCCACGCAACTTTTTATGGGTATAGAGAATTCATATGAATGTATGACGTGTGGCGATGGAGCATATGGGCTTAAATTTTGTTTTAATTGTTTTGGGAATGTCCGTGATCTAGAATATTCTGGTTATTGTTTTGGTGCGTCCAACTGTTTCGGCTGCATTAGTCTCAAGAAGAAAGAATTTTGCATTTTAAATAGACAGTATTCAAAAGAAGAGTATGAAGTTTTGGTTCCGAAAATAAGACAGCATATGCTGGATATGCCTTACGTAGATGAGCAGGGCAGGACATATTCATATGGAGACTTCTTTCCGTATTCTTTTTCACCTTTGGCATACAACGAAAGTTTCGCCCAAGACTATGTACCCATAAACAAAGAAGATGCGCTCGAAGCAGGATTCTTTTGGCGTGAACCAAGCAATAAAGAATTTGAGACAACAATTCAGGGGTCTGATTTGCCGGATAGATCGCAAGACATTTCTGACAGCATTACGAAGGAAATAATCGCCTGTGTGGGTTGTAAAAGTGCGTATCGGATAATACCAATGGAACTGGATTTTTATAGACGCATTGGACTGCCATTCCCTCGAAAGTGTCATAATTGTCGTTTTGCGGAAAGATTCAAGTTTATCAATCTACCAAAACTTTGGCATCGGTCATGTATGAATGCAGGTTGTATGAACGAATTTGAAACCTCCTATGCTCCAGAACGAGAGGAAATTATTTACTGCGAAGAATGTTATAATAGAGTAGTGGTTTAGGTAATGAATAATTAAGAATGAATAATGAAATAAAAAATTGTCAGAATTGTAAGAACCCGTTTACCATCGAACCAGATGATTTTTCGTTCTATGAAAAAATGAAAGTACCGCCTCCGACATTTTGTCCAACATGTCGTGCCCAGAGACGTATGAGTTTTTTGAATGAACGAATACTTTATAAAAGAAAATGTGATTTAACCGGAGAATCTATTATTTCGCTCTTTCCTGAAAATGCAGACGTGCCGGTCTATTCTCCCAAAGCATGGTGGAGTGATGCGTGGGATGCTATGGTTTATGGGCAGGAATATGATTTCTCCATACCGTTTTTTGAGCAGTTCGGACAGCTTTTGCGAAAAGTACCTCAGTTCTCTCTGCAAAGTCAGTATACGACTCTGATCAGGACAGAATATGTCAACATGGGAACGAATCTGAAGGATTGTTATCTCGTCTTTAACACTTCGTATAGTGAAGAATGTGCTTACACAACTTTTTTTCTCAATGGAAAAAAGTGCCTTGATATATTAAAAGCTGAAAAGTGCGAAATGTCATACGAGGGTGCTTCGTTACATAAATGCTATAAGGCATTTTATTCTGATGCCTGTGCGGATTCAGTGAATATATACTTTTCGAAGAATTTATTTGGCTGTCAAAATTGTTTTGGTTGTGTCAATTTGCGCGGGAAATCATATTATATTTTTAACAAACCATTTGCAAAAGAAGAGTATTTTCAACAGTTAAAAGAATATGACTTAGGGTCATATGCAGTCGTTCAAGAAACAAAAGAAAAAGTTTCGAGAATGTTTCTGGATTATCCAAGGAGGTTCGCAGAAGAATTGCACAACGTAGATGTTTCGGGAAACCGCATATATGGTTGCAAAAATGTACACAATTCTTTTGAAGTTTACAATACAGAGGATAGTAAGCACTGTCAGTTTATACTCTATCAGCACGCTCGTGATTGCTATGACATGACTTTTTGGGGTCAAAACGCAAATAGGGTATATGAATGTATGGGAGCTGGAGACAGTCAAGATATGATCAAATTCTCTTTCAATTGCTGGGCATCGGCGACATACATTGAGTATTCCTATCATATTGTTTCGTCAAACAAAAATCTTTTTGGTTGTATTGGATTAAAAAACAAGGAGTATTGCATTTTAAACAAGCAGTATACTAAGGAAGAATATTTCTCAATGTTGGAAAAAATAAAGGCACATATGAACGAGATGCCTTATGTGGATAAAAAAGGTCGTATATATAAATACGGAGAATTTTTTCCAACAGAAATTTCACTTTTCGCCTACAATGAATCTTTTGCTCAAAGCTATTTTCCGCAAACGAAACAAGAAATAATACAAGGTGGTTTCCGTTGGAAAGAGCCTGAAGAAACGTTGCATGCAGTAACTATTAAAGCAACCGATTTACCTGACAATATCAACGATGTTTCCGAATCAATTCTGAATGAAGTCATTGAATGTGAAGTTTCCAAAAGAGCATTTCGTTTGACACCCCTTGAATTTCAATTTTATAAACAAATGAATGTGCCTATTCCCCGAATGCATCCTGATGAGAGACATAAGATACGCCTAACAAATCAAAACCCAATGAAACTCTGGCATCGTTCTTGCATGTGCGACAAAGCTGGGCATGACCATGATGGAA
>CAZSFR010000003.1:0-40615 GCA_964606295.1 uncultured Candidatus Saccharibacteria bacterium | reverse complement strand
ATTTCTTTATTGCCACAGTTGTGGTAATTGTTGGTATCGGCTTAGTTGTTGCCAACAACCAAGGGTGGGTATCTCTAAGTAAAAAAGATACCATCAAAAAATCAATTAATGTGCAGGGAAAGGAAGACCCTGCGAAAAAAATTGATAAAGAAGTCGACCTACAGAGGGAAATCGACAGGCTAAAAAAAGAATTGGCAGAAAACAAAACTGCCCAGCCGCCGGCAAACAGGATTACAAAACCTAAAAAAGGTGGTGGGGGTATGTAACCCGAGACCAAAATATCCAAAGCTTTGTACGCAAGACAAAGCTTTTTTTATTACCCAAATTCTAGATATGCACACATCGTTTTGTTTCAAATCCTCAAAGAGCTATAATTTGAGTGTATGAAAATAGTCAAATATTTATTCGCTTTCTTTGCGCTCTCCATCATCCCTTCTTTCGCAAGCGCTCATGTCGGATACGTCGTTCCGGTCGAGGATATAGCAAAAAACCGTGGGACAGACTTTGCATTCCTCTGGAGCGCACTACGTGATCCGTCCAATATCGCACTTATTGTCCTCACTATTGTTCTTGTATTAATCCTCTATTGGCTTTCACACAAAAATTATTTTCTTGAACATCACATAGAAATAGTTACGACTCGATTGCGCTCATACGGTGAATTCCTCCCATGGATTCTCCGCCTCTCGCTTGGTATCGCACTTATTGGTGCAGGCGCCAAAGGAGTGCTCATTTCTCCTGTCTTCCCTATCGAAAATCTAGGATTGATTGCGTCGATTGAAATAGCCACAGGATTTGCAATGCTCGCGGGCTTTCTCCTCGTCCCCTGTGCAGTTATTGCCTCAGGTCTTGCGCTCGCGGCTATACTCCAAGATAGCTATCTTATAGGAAATTTTGAATTTCTTGCTGGCGGTTTGGCGCTCCTCGTTCTCGACAATGCACGACCAGGTATAGACGACATCATCGGACTCAGGCGCATGTCACTTCAGTCTCTCAAACAATACGTGCCTTTTATACTACGCATCGGTATGGGTACATCGCTCATATTTCTCGCATTGTTTGAAAAATTTCTCAATCCGCATTTGATGTTAGAAGTCGTGAAGACATACAATCTGACATCTGCGATTCCTGTCTCATCCGCAATGTGGGTGATGGCGGTAGGAGCAATAGAGCTCATCGTAGGAGTATTCCTACTCGTAGGATTCCATACACGCCTGACAGCCATGATCGCATTTTTTGTGGTGACGACAACTTTTTTCTTCTTCCGAGAAGATGTTTATTCTCACATAACATTGTTTGGAATTCTCTCTGCAATATTCATCACAGGTGGTGGCAAGTTGAGCCTCGACCGCAAGTGGTACAAATACAGCTAACTCTCTAGCGAGAAAATACTACTTTTTGCGGACCGTACACATACGGAGCAACTTGATATTCACCGAAGTAGAGCGTAATCACGTCATCGGTGAAGGTGAATACCTTATAGTTATCTACTTCCGCCATTGTGCCAGTTTCTATCATCTCAACGAAGAAGTCATCCAGTCTTTCTGTCCCCTCTTTTGCCTTAAACATAGCGATGAGATTGGACTCTGAAAAAGACGAAATAGTTTCCAGATATGTAGCGTCATTTGGGAAAAGATCTGCGAGCGTCATCATCTTTTTGTTCTTAATATCATAATTAAATGAAACAGTATTCTCATAGCCATGCGCTCCTCCTTGATAACCACCATAGCGAACGAGCACGCTCACGAAATCAGTATTCGCTTGAATAACTTCATAACTCATCTCAAGTGGAAACTTGTCTGCATCGCTCGGCACCGTCTGGGTGCTGTCTGTATCAATGCGAGTATTCCAATTTTCTTCTGCAATACCCAAATGATCTCTCGTGATACCTTGTACGAAAGTTGAAATAGTATTGTTGAATGCATCTCCTGCATTTTCGAAGCGCGGGTAAACACCCATCACCGTGGCATAATCATTGGATTCTGTAATAGAAATGTCAGCATATGTCACTGCCTGGCTACTATTATTTTCTGTGTTCTGTTCTTGTTTCGCCACATGAGTTGTTTGAAAATTATTCTTGACCAAAAGTATCACGGCAAGACCAATCATCACGATGAACACAACTATTGAAAATGTTCTTTTATCTTTTTTCATTACATTATTACTCCTTCATTAATAAGAATTCTCTTTTTGTTGGCAAGTCCGCGATTGTATCCTCTAAGTGAGCCGTCCTTACCTATGACTCTGTGACATGGAATTTGAGGATCAAAATTGGTGTGAAGTACCGCACCGACAGCTCGCCCAGCATATTGGTTGCCTGCACGCTTCGCAACATCGCCATAGGTCATCGTTTTACCTTTGGGAATCTTCGCAACAATAGCGAAAACTTTTTGCTTAAATGTGAGCATATATTTATATTACCAGATATAGAGAACGGAGCAAAAGACACTCTTTCAGCCTTTGTTCTCCTTACTCGCATCATTAGGTAACGTATAGGGAGTAGACATCCTTAGTCGCAACACACCTATTTCATCTCTAAGTATTGCCGCCGTCTCGAAATCGAGTTCCTTGACTGCTTTGCTCATATCCTTTTCCTTGAGCTTAATTATTTTCTCATACACAAGTTTTTCTCTTTCCTCATCAGAAAGACGTGAGAGTTTCTTCTGCTCTTTCTTTTCCAAACTTTTGTTTGCTCGTTTGAAAATCTCTATATCAAGTGAGAGTTCTGCGTTAACAGCTTTTGCGTGTTCGCTCTCGAGCTCTTCTGTAATGTCTTTGATCTTCTTGATGATAGTTTTCGGAGTGATGCCGTGCTTTTTGTTGTAGGCAAGCTGGATATCACGTCTGCGATTTGTCTCTTTGATGGCACGATCCATCGAGCCTGTGAGGTTGTCAGCATAGAGTATTACGCGTCCCAAGACATTGCGCGCTGCTCGTCCGATGGTCTGGATCAGTGACGTCTCACTTCTGAGGAATCCTTCTTTGTCAGCATCAAGTATGCCGATCAATTCGACTTCCGGAAGATCGAGTCCTTCGCGGAGGAGGTTGACCCCGACGAGGCAATCGAATTCACCTTTGCGAAACGACGTGAGAATCTTGATGCGATCTATCGTTTTGATATCCGAGTGCAAATATTCTGCTTTCATATTTTTCTCTTTCAAATAAGCAGAAAGATCCTCTGCCATTTTCTTGGTGAGCGTCGTTGCCAAGACCCTTCCTCCGCCGGTAATCGTTTTTTCTGCTTCTTCGATGAAATCTTTGATTTGTCCTGCGTAGGTTTCCTTCTTTGACGTCTGTTTATGAGGAAGTCTGGCCTCACTCACGTGAGGAGATCCGAGGACTTCCGAAGAAACAGACAGCAAAGTGCTACTTGGTTTTATCGGTCTTATTTCAACAATCGGATCAACAAGTCCTGTCGGACGAATAATCTGCTGGACGATTTGACCGCTCGTCTCCAATTCTACTTTTGATGGCGTTGCTGAGGTATAGATAACTTGCCCAATTCTTTCTTCAAATTCTTGATATTTGAGTGGTCTATTGTCCTTGGCGCTCGGCAATCTAAAACCAAATTCAACAAGCGTGTTTTTGCGCGACGCATCGCCTGCATACATCCCGCCAAGTTGAGGTAGTGTTACATGGGACTCATCGATGATGGTGAGGAAGTTAGGGCTTCCGTCAGCGTTGTGTGGGAAGTATGACAGCAGGGTTTCAGGTGGCTCACCCTCGGCTTTTCCAGAAAAATGTCGTGAATAGTTCTCGATACCGGAGCAATACCCAATCTCCTGAATCATTGCAAGGTCATATGTGGTACGACGTTTTATACGCTCAGCTTCGAGAAGCTTGCCCTCCTTTTCAAAATATTCCAATTGTTCTTTGAGCTCTTGCTTAATATCCTTGATCGCACGATCAAGATCGTCATCTTTGGTGATGAAGTGTTTTGCGGGGAAAATGAAAACACTTTCCTCATTGCTGATAATTTCTGAAGAAATTGGATCCATCTTTGTAATCGCCTTGACGACACCGCCCTCCAAATCAAACTGGTACACAAATGTTTCTGATGTTGGCATGACTTCTACACTTGAACCGATCGAGCGAAATTGTCCCGATGAGAGATCTGCATTGGTGCGCTCAAAATGGACATCCACGAGACGTCGTATCAAATCCTGTCGCGTCCACGTGTCACCCACTTTGATTCGGATATTGACTCTCTCATATTCTGCAGGCGAGCCTAAACCGTAGATGCAGGACACTGACGCAACGATAATCACATCTTTGCGTGTGAGAAGTCCTTGCGTCGACGCGTGACGCAAGCGGTCGATTTCCTTGTTGATCTGGGCATCCTTTTCGATATAGGTGTCCGTCGTCGGCATGTACGCTTCCGGCTGGTAGTAGTCGTAGTATGAAACGAAATAGTGGACTGCGTGATCGGGGAAAAATTCGCGAAACTCCTGTGCGAGTTGCGCGGCGAGCGTTTTGTTGTGTGCTATCACAAGTGTCGGTTTGCCCCATTTTTGAATGACATTTGCTACCGTAAAAGTCTTGCCTGTACCTGTCGCACCGAGGAGTGTCTGCTTGCTATACCCCTTGGAGAGCCCTTCCAAAAGACCTTTAATGGCTTCTGGCTGGTCTCCATCTGGAGCCCAGTCACTCTTTAGTTTGAACTGACTTTTTGACATGAGTCTTACTACTGTACGTTATTTTGGAAAATTAAAAAAGCGGTGATAAGACCGCTTTGCATCTATGCAATTTTATCTTTTTTAAAATAGACCGTTATCCTCATACAACTCTTCTTTCGTTTTCCACTACGTCTAACTCTTTTGAAATTTGAAGAATGGTTTTTCTCCATTATACAAAAAGAATAAATCAAGAGTTCTTGTTATATTTTCTTGACTTTGATGAAGGCAAGAAAATGAATTATTTCCGCTTTCTACCCACACTTCGTGATATCTTGGTGCTTGTTCTAATGACAAGTGCGTTACTCTGTAGGGATTCTCGTCCAATTTGATTTCTTTTCCCATCAATTGATTTCCTTTCAACAGATATACACTTGTTGTGTGTAGAGGATTAATTTCTTGCTCCTCTCTATGTGCCTTCTTATTCTTCATAGCAAAGTTTTTTGCCATTATCGAGAAAAAATCACTTCCTGTTAACCATCAAAAAATGCCTGATGAATCAGGCATTTGGATAAAGATCGTCTCGGGCTTTCTCGAGTTTCTCGACTATTTCTCTATCAGTGACACGAATAAATCGTGTTTTCTCCTGTCCGCCTTGATCTACTACTTCCAAAAACATTTTTGCGGGGCGAATCCATGAGCGTCCATCTGCTTTATAGACAAGTGAATCAGCAAACAGCGGACGATATATCACGACTTCAGTTTCTAGAAAAACGCTCGGGTCATCACTGTGAACACTTCCTCCTGCCTCGGTATTAAATGCGCATCCTGTAACTTCATACGCAGCGTCGAACATTCCTTTTTGAGGATCATGTTTGTAATGGTAGTAAAATCCTTTCTCAATCATATATTTGTCATATCATCTTTAAGTATCTTGATATCTTCGTGCTTGCGCAATCTGATATCATGAATTGTCTTCCTCATTTTTCTGTAACGACCCACGCCAATAAAAAAAATCAATGCACCGCCGACAACTAAAACCATACCGATTATTAGCGAGGCGCGATCGCCTCCAAAATGTATGAGAGTTGCGCCAGCGGCAGCCATAGCGAGTCCTGTGCGGATATAAGCAAGAAATGTAGACTCGTTGGCAAGCATCGTGCGGTCAATCGCCAAGTGATCGCGAAGGATAAATTGCTCCGCAAGAAACGCTTTATAGAAATCGTTGTCATCAGAATCAGTCAAGAGGTGCTTGTAGTATCGCGGGTCGATGTAGCGAGCGGATGATTTCAAGTCGTGAAGGTCGAATTTCATATGTCTTTTTTGTATGACGCAAAAAACTCTTTCTTCATATTCTCAAATGTGTCGTCGAGGATAGATTGTCTCATATCAGAAACTAACTTATTTATAAAATATAGATTGTGTGTAGACGCAAGAGTACCTGCTAGCATTTCTTTGCCATGAAATAAATGTGCAATATACGCCTTTGTGTAATTTTTGCATGTATAGCATTCGCAATCATCCTCAATCGGCGTGAAGTCATTTCGATACTTAGCATTCATTATGATTATCCTCCCATTTTTTGTCATTATCGTACCATTACGTCCCCAACGCGTTGGTAAGACACAGTCGAAAAAGTCCACGCCGGCTTCAACTCCCATAAATAGGTCTTCTGGTTCACCTATACCCAGCAAATGACGTGGCTTTTCCTCAGGCAAAATTTCGTTAACCCAAGACACAGCTGTGGCCATGTCTTCCTTTGCAAATGAACCTCCAATTCCAAAACCATCAAAGCCGTATCCATCTTTCGATTTCATTTCTGATATCACTTTCGCTGATTCTTTGCGTAATGTTTCTTCTCTACCACCTTGCACAATTCCGAAAAGTGCAATTTGTTTTTTCGTTTCTGCTTTTAATTCGTGATGACGATCAAGACAACGTTTGGCCCAATTGTGTGTGCGAGACAGCGCTTCTTCTTGATATCGGTAATCTTCTACGGGCGATGTGCATTCGTCAAACGCAAAAATAATATCTGCTCCGAGATTATGTTGGATTTCTATCGATTTCTCAGGTGTAATGTAGTGCAATGATCCGTCTATATGTGACCGAAAGGAAACACCGTCTCGTCCGATTGTCGCAAGTCTAGGAACTCCGTCATCTGCAGAAGATCTCTCTGGAATAAGAAAATTGGGATCAGTTATCTTTGTAATCTTTGAAATATCTTTTCCATAAGCTACTCCCAAAGAAAAAACTTGAAATCCGCCAGAATCTGTCATTGTTGGACCATGCCAATTCATAAATTTACCCAATCCACCAGCTTCACGTACTATCTCATCTCCAGGTTGCAAATATAAATGATATGTATTTCCGAGGACTACTTGCGATCCAGCAGTACTTACCTGCTCAGGATTGAGAGACTTAACTGTGGCTTTCGTACCAACCGTCACAAATGCTGGTGTTTCAATCACACCATGAGGTGTCGTGTAGGTGCCGACTCGTGCACGCGTACCTCCGAGTTTTTTTATTATTTTAAATTCAAATGACATTTTATTGACTGATGATTTCTACCCAATCTAACGCTCCAATAGTGACGGGGCTTTTTAAGACGACTCTTTTAAAAGGATCACGTGGATCGGAAATAGAACGCAAAAGGGTACTGATAGTGTAACTATGCAATCCAGGCAAAATAACTGTTTCATTTTCAGAAATTTCAAAATCACGAGGAAGTTCTATTTCAAAATTTCCCCCACCTCTCCCAATCAAATCAACTGATTGAGAATTTGACGAGAGAACCGCGGGCGTCGTCACTCCCGGTGTCGTATAGAGTCTTACCCGTGATGAGTGATTATAGACCTCTACTACCTCGCCGAGCGCAACAGAACTATAGTACACAACCTTGTCGCCTACCATAACACCTTCGGCTGATCCTCCATCGAGCAAGAGCGTATCGTACGGTGTTCTGTTTGGTACACCAATGACTCGTGCGAGAATAATTTTTTCTCCGTCACTTTTTCTTCCCAGCATCTCCTTCAGTGATGCATTCTCTATTCGCAAAAGTTCTGTTTCTATTCTAAGCGCATCACTTTCATCTGCTTTGCTTTTTAAAATTCTATTTTCTGTTGTCAGTGCCCTTTTGCTTCGAACGATTAAAGTACTATCCTCTGTTGCTCCAGCCACTGACGCTGAAAATGCAGAAATTGGAGCACCAAGAGATGCTCCGATACCTACATGCAACCATTCTCCAGCAAAAAAGATAACCAACACCACTAACGCAAGAGAGGTGATGAGTCGAACATTTTTGTTACGGCGTTGCCGCATGTGGTTAGGAACGTGGGGGGCGGGCATCGTCAGTTGGAATCAGAATATCCTGATAATACGGCAAATCATCGAGTATGACACCGGTGCCACGAGCTACCGCAGTCAAAGGATCCTCGGAAACTGTAACGGGAATACGAAGCATTTTGCGAAGCAATACATCGAGCCCTCGGAGCAGTGCTCCTCCTCCCGTAATAAAGACACCGCGGTTCATTACGTCGGACAAAATCTCAGGCGGTGTCGTCTCCAAAACTTCTTTAATGCCGTCAACAAATGTCGTAATAGAATTGGCTATCGCCTCTCTCACATCACCATCGGTGACAACAACCTCTCTCGGCAATCCTGTCACCAAATCACGTCCACGCACTGCGACTTCTTTGCGCTCAATTTCAAGAACTGAGCCGATTGCTATTTTAATATTCTCTGCAGTTCTCTCTCCAATCAAAAGCTTGAACTCATCACGAAGATATGTCGAGATATCATTGTTCCATCTCGTTCCAGCAATCTTGAGATTTTTTGAGCGAACAATACCACCGAGAGAAATGATAGCGATATCTGTTGTTCCACCACCGATGTCAATAATCATTGACCCTACAGGATCTTTGACAGGAAGACCGATACCTATCGCTGCCGCCATCGGCTCTTCTATGATATAGACTTCGCGCGCGCCTGCATTTCTCGCTGCATCGTAGACTGCTCGACTCTCGACGTTTGTGACACCCGAGGGTACTCCGATCACAACGCGTGGTCTAAAAAATTTCTTCGACATTTTCTCTGTTTTCAAAATAAGATACGCAAGCATCTCTTCTGTTACTTCAAAATCAGAAATAACGCCGTCAACGATCGGGCAAACGGATTTGATATGTCCTGGAGTACGGCCGAGCATTTGCTTTGCTTCAGCTCCAACTGCGACTATTTGATTTGTCTTTGTATTGAGCGCAACAACGGATGGTTCATTGATAACAATCCCATGCCCTTTGAGGTACACGAGTGTGTTCGCTGTACCGAGGTCGATACCGATGTCGTTGGAGAATAATTTGTAGAGTTTCTGAAGCATGGGTGAGTCACTAGTCTCGAGTAGCGAGTAATTTCATAAATTCTTCGACTGAGACAACAGAACCTTTTTCTTCCGTTCGTTTTTTAATCTCAACGCCCCCGGCTTCGAATGATCGTGAAGACACTACCGCGCGAAGAGGAATCCCAATCAGATCAGAGTCAGCAAACTTCTCCCCTGCCATAACCCCTGCACGATCATCAAAGAGAACTTCAATACCAGCTTCGGTGAGCTTTGCATAGATCGCCTCTGCTTCGCTTTTCACTTTCTCGTCTTCACCGAGCGCAAGAAGATGGACACTATAGGGCGCAATCGATTGTGGCCACACGAGTCCTTTATTGTCTGAAAGTGCTTCTGCGACGACTCCGACCATTCGCGTTGTCCCTATGCCAAAGCATCCCATAATCGGAAAGAATTCTTCTCCGTCAGGAGTTTTGAGTGTGAAATCAAATGCTTTGGTGTATTTTTGTCCGAGATCAAAAATATTTCCAACTTCCGAGGCCTTTGCTGCATGGAGCTTTCCCTTTGTGCATCGTGAGCATGTCTCACCTTCCTTCTGATCGGATACTTCGACGTTTGCACAATGCGTACAAGAGTCACAATAGACGATATCGTCCTCCCCTGCATCAGTGAGTACCATGAATTCATATGAGAGCTTTGTCGTAAACGCTCCGCCCGACGCTTCAGTCGCCTTTGCGGTGAGTCCTGCACGCTCAAATATCTTGAGATAAGCACTTTTCGCAATCGCATAAAACGTGTCAAAATCTTCTTGCGTCGCGTGAAAACTGTACATATCTTTCATGCGAAATTCTCGCCCTCGCATGACGCCGGATTTTGCACGGAGCTCGTCGCGGTATTTGCTGCCTATCTGATAGATCGCTTTCGGTAGATCTTTGTAGCTCGTCAGGTATTCTTTTGCGATCGGCGTCACGATCTCCTCTTCACTCTGTCCGAGTGCGTATTCTTTTTCTGTACGCGACTGTATCTTGAATAGTACATCGACGCTGTCCCACGCTCCTGTTTGTTTCCATGGTTCTGAAGGATGAAGTGTTGCCATCAGGATCTCCTGCCCTCCGATCACGTCCATCTCCTCGCGGACGATCTGTTCGATCTTGTGAAGCACACGCATGCCAAGTGTCAGATACGAGTAGACGCCCGCCATCTCTTTGTGAATATACGCCGCACGAATCAAAAGTTCGGCATTTTTGGAAACCTCGTCAGCAGGGGCTTCTTTGCGGGTTTTGGTGAAGAGAGTGCTTTGTCGCATATCCACCATACTACTCTAAAAGAGGTTATCTCGCAAAGGTTGCAGAGTAAGGAGTTTTCTGGTAGTATGTGGCCCATGACAGAGCAATCAAAATTAGGAGAAATGGTAGATAAGATGATCGCAACAGGCGCACATTTTGGATTCGGCAGAAGCCGAAGACACGCATCTGCCAAGCCGTTTATCCTCACAAACAAAAATGGCACAGACGTTATCGATCTCTCAAAGACCAACGAGCAAGTCAAGAAGGCAATCACTTTCGTTGAAGAGCTCGGTAAAGGGAAAAAAGTTCTCCTTTTCGTCGGAACAAAACCAGAAGCAAAAATTGCAATCAAGAGTGTCGCGATGTCACTCAACATGCCCTACGTCACTGAGCGATGGGTGGGCGGACTACTCACAAACTGGAATGAAATGAAAAAGAGAATCGCACGACGCGCTGAGTTAATATCGAAGAAAGAGCGCAACGAACTAGAAAAATATACCAAGAAAGAGCGACTACTTCTCGACCGTGAACTCGACGGACTCGAAGTGCTCTTTGGTGGCGTGAGCACTATGCTCAAAACTCCTGATGCACTTTTTGTTATTGATCCTCGCAAAGAATCTATTGCCATCGAAGAGGCAAGCAAAATGGGAGTCCCTGTTATTTCTCTTCTCAACACAGATTGTAGTTCACAAAATATCGCATATCCAATCATTGCCAACGACGCATCTCGAAAAAGTGTTTCCTTCTTTATCGATACAATACGAGACGCATACCAGAGTGGTTCGAACGCATAACATTCTTTCGAGTCACCTCATAGTTTTCGGCGACTTTTTTTTATTAAGTATTTTTAACAATAAAATTTCATGTCAGCAATCACAACAGAATTAATAAAAGAATTAAGAGACAAAACGGGTGTGTCTGTCATGCAGTGCAAGAAAGCACTCGAAGAAACGAACGGCAACATGGAAGAAGCTCTCATGGTCCTTCGCAAAGTCTCTGGAGAAATGGCTACTAAAAAAGCTGACCGCGCAACAAACGAAGGAGCTATTGCAATCGCAGTCGATGGTGGTAAAGGAGTTATGGTTGTCCTCCACTCGGAAACTGACTTTGTCGCTCAGAATGCTGATTTTCTAAAAGTATCGCAAGACCTTGCTGATATCACTCTTAAAGATGGCAAAGAAAAAGCTACTGAAACAGCGCGAAACCTCATCGAACCGCTAGTTTTGAAAATTGGTGAAAACATCCAACTTGGAGAAATATTCGAAATTACTGGAAAGGTTCTCGGGAGTTACCTCCACCACAATAAAAAGGCAGGTGCGGTCGTCGCCCTCGACGGCGGTACAGAAGCTCTGGCAAAGGACATTGCGATGCATGTCGCAGCGATGAATCCTCAATACATCAAAGCAGAAGACATCCACGTTGATGCGCGCGAAAAGTCTATACAATTCTTCATGAAAGAAGTCGAAGAAACTGCGAGTGAAAAACCAGATGAAATGAAAAAGAAGATTCTTGATGGAAAGGTCGCTACATATCTCAAAGAACAAACACTCCTCGAGCAACCGTTTTTCAAGAACCCAGATATGACAGTAGGTGCCTATGTTGCCAAA
The DNA here is from genome assembly GCA_964606295.1 of uncultured Candidatus Saccharibacteria bacterium. Classification (GTDB taxonomy): domain Bacteria; phylum Patescibacteriota; class Minisyncoccia; order Phycocordibacterales; family UBA9973; genus JAGOPB01. The sequence goes on along the minus strand of CAZSFR010000003.1, from coordinate 28,779 downwards.
GAAGGCGCAACAGTGACAGCATTTATTCGTTACAAAATAATTGGCTAGCATGTTCGCACTTATTATTATTTTTGCAATATCATTCTTGGCGCTAGCTTTTTTCCTTGGATACAAGGTAAAAATGCTCCGCACTGGAAGATTGAATATGCCAGAGGTAATAATTCATCCGATTCACCATATCAAAGCAGAGCTCTATGACATGGAGCGGCACTTTGTTCGTGCCATGAAAGAAAGCGTGCGATACATGATATTCACCACAGGAAAACTCTGGATTGTGACGGCCCACAGCACACGGAGATACCTCAAGTCCAAATTTCCAAAACTGTTCAAGCTGAAGTTCCGTGAAAATGGGAAGGGCAAGCAAATTACTTTGTTTTTTTCAAGAACTATGGCAGAATACCGTGTGCGTATGAAGAGATTCAAGCACAGGCTGATAGAAGAAGATAAGAAGGATGAGGAATAGTTGTACATAGCCTAGATTCCGTCTTCACTGGATAATACGCAGACAAAGGAAGCACAAGTAGTAGGTTCGCACAAAGTTTTACAAATTGTTATAGAAATGACTTCCCTTTTGAGAGCCGCCTTAGCTCAGTTGGTAGAGCAACGGTTTTGTAAACCGTAGGTCCTCGGTTCAAGCCCGAGAGGCGGCTCTCAGTAGAGAAGTAACCAAGTGTCTCAAATAAGTTCTTTTGCGATGATTGGTGTCACAAAAGTGGCACCTTTTCGCTTTCTTCAGTCAGGTTATTGCTCTTCCCGTAATCAGATTCTATCCAAATAATTTTGTGTTATATCACAGCGGGTGAAGATAAGAGGTTGGAGTTGAGCAAGAGAATGAAGGCAAAGATAAACAGCAACAGTAGCACTCCATAAAGAATATTCTTGTAATGCTGTTTGCGAAACTTAATGATAACCATGAGGAAGAGTGCAATAAATACAGCAAAGAAAAGAATGCGATATAACATGCCTACCGTCTCTCCTGGACTCGCAATGATGCGTTGCCAGAATGTAGTGTAGCGAGGCGTAGCCTCACTACTTTGAAGAGGTACCGTCGCTTGCTCCTTGAGAGTATCTGTGCCATTTTGCGTTTCGGTTGCTTGCGCCAAAGGACTATCATTTTTTACTGCAACAAAATCCGGACTCGTGTACAACGGTATTAGATTTGTTTCTGTGTTTGCGGATTCACCGGCTACATTTGGAGACACATTTTGTACAGCTATCAGCTTCGCAATCTGCACAGTCCTTCCCGAAGATGTTGAAGTTGTCCCGGAAGCTGCAATTGGAGATCCAAACATTTGTACTACAAATGTCGTCTTCTCCCCCTTATATACTCCTTCAGCGGTCGCAATTCCTATCTCGGTAAATTTGTCATTCAGAATATTGTCGCGATGAAGTGGTGAATTCATCCACGCATTATTCACATCCGCTGATTCACTGAAATCGACTGCGAGGTTCTCTCCGGCATATAGAAACGAATATTTGGCTTTACTAAACCAATACCACGGCGTAATGCCTGCCGGCGAAGTGTGCGCAAAATACATATTTGCCACCATGTCGTTAGCTTTCATCTGAGCGGCGAGAGTGAGTTCGGGATTTATCATCAAAGGTGAGACGTTGTTTTGATCACGGTCATTATTTGCCAAATCAATGAGAACCATCGATTCTACTGATGCAGTCAATATATTTCTATCTACAGCAATACGGCCCACCACACTCAAACCGAACAAAAATACTGTAACAGCTACGACAACAGCCATACCTGCCTCACAAAAAAGAAGCGGCATGTGATTGTTGCCACTATGAGGGTAAAAATAGTCTTTTATCTTTCTCATGTACTTCATAGGTCTATCACATTATACTCTGATTTCAGAACTATTGTTATTAAGAGACCGTTGCCTCTATATCAACAAAATTTTTTTGATATAGAGAGTCAATGTACACTTTTCCACACACAGCAATCACCAAAAGAAAAGATAGCATTAAAAAGCGTTTCTTTTCCTTAGAAATTCTGCTTCCGAGCCATAGTTTTGTATTTTCTAAGTAATTATCAATCATAATATTGTTTCTTGAAGTGGTGCGGTAACAACAAAGCGATGATCTGCTTTCCAAAGCGGTGTACAAGTGTAAAGTGTCAGCACTGGTGTCGTGCTCGGTCCCTCTATTTCAACTTGTGTCGGAAGCACGACAAATGTGTTATTTATTTCATATATATAGATGATACCTTCATAACGAACATATATCTTTTCCCCCGCAACTAATTCAGGAAGCCGATAAAACGTGCTCGCACGATTTCCACCGATTGTTGCATATCTGTGTGCAACCAATACCGTATTTCCTCCGCCAGGAGGCGTACTCCCTTCGTTTCTTCGCCATATATTTTCATGAACGGTGCTAATCCCCAATGCTTCGACAATCTCACGCTTTACTCCAATCGAAGGAATAACCAGATAATTTCCTTCGATTGGAAGGTCAGTGAAATGTTCATTCGCGCCTACGCCTGTAGCCAGCACCACGCTTTTGTCATTCTTGTTGAACACCTGCGCAACCACAGGAAAAAGTGGTGCAAAAATAAGATTGATGGCAAGAATGAAAATAGCAATTTCAAAAACTATGTTCATTCCTCTTAAAAACTTCAGTTTTCTAATCATGCGTGTCAGCATATATTTTATAGAATACGGCCCTCACAATTCTTGAGGGCCGATCCTTTTATTACGCTACTACTTTTTTAAATCCTTTTCGAATTATCATAAGTGCTCCGAGAAGTATAAGACCGAGATACATACTTGTGCTCATGTCATTACCTGTTTGTGCCAAAGTTGCACCGAGTACGATTCCAGAATCATTCAATCCTGTACTTGCACCCAAGACTTCACCTGTACTATCATTGTTTGAGCTAGAAGTACCACTGCTTCCCCCTCTACTTCCACTACTAGATGAAGAACTTCCACCCCCATCACTTCCTTCGTCATCTGCGGAATCATCGAGGGGTACATTCTCAGTGCATTTCATTGAAACAGCATCGAGAAATGTTCCTAAACCATCACTCACATCAGTATTTTCGAATTGCACGCGAGTCGTATTTCCTGTCGCGGTAAATGTGAGAGACCTGTCAATCCACAAAGTACCAGTAAGTCCTATACCGTCTGCTTGCTCAGTTCCAACAACAGATCCATCGATTGATACTGATAGATTATTTGCAGAAACATTCGGTCGTGGTGAGAACGAGTAATCAAGCTCATATATTGCACCAGGGATAGTCGCGACATCTTGATAAATTCGTGTTGCCTCATTACTATCGAGTTCTACGTACTGTGTTCCCTCTTTAGCTGTCCACGCTATTCCGGTCTCCCCTGCGCCGTATCCTGCCTGCACTTCGAGTTCTGATACTGAGTCAGAAATACGTTGTGCCATCCAGTTGAATCCTGATGTAAATACCTGCCACATTCCTGGGTCTGTAACAACTGGTGTTTCGAATCCGCCGTTTACGATTCTTTCGACACCAACCCTACATGAAGTATCTTCGATAGTGTCTGTACAAATCTCATAATCCTCAAGATTGATAGTGAACGTATCTTCATCAATACCTGTCGTAAGCCAGAAATTTACTTCTGTTCCGTTGTTTGTGATAGACACTTCATCGTTCTTTGGATTTTGCACCATGATTCCATCATTCCCCAATTCGATAGTCTCATCATTTACTATTGCTGTTGCAACTGTGCCAGAGAGCACTATTTTTCCATTGATATGATTGCGACCGTCGCCAAGCAACGTGTCTGCACGCTTGAGATGCACAACCATTGCTCCTGACTGTCTTTCGATGACAAGACCATTTGCATCTTCATATGTACCTTGCATAGAAGGATCGATAAAAAGAGTTGTGCCGTCATTGATATCAAATGATCCACCAGTAGTTATCACACTCGAATCACTTCCAATATATACAGGACCATTCTCGTCTGTAAGCGTTCCTGTACCCATTGATAATGCTTCGTCGATTGTTACAATCGCTGAGACATTTGCTACACACATATCTCCGAGGACTTCGCCTTCATCAACATCTAGTATTCCATCATTGTCATCATCGCTGTCGCATGCGTCACCCATCAAATCTTGGTCAAAGTTTGCTTGATCAGGGTTTGAAACAGATGGACAGTTGTCCAATGTATCAATCACTCCATCACTATCCCCATCATTGTTTGTTGAAATATAATCTGAATCACAAGCATTTCCTTTGCCATCTTGGTCTTCGTCAGCCTGATCGGCATTTGATACCGCTCTACAATTGTCTATTCCATTTGCAATTCCATCGCTGTCGATATCTCCATTTTGCCGATTGTCTGGGATTCCATCGCCGTTCGCATCAGCATCACATGCATCTCCTTTACCATCCTGATCAGTATCTAATTGGCCTGGATTTGATACAGCGGGACAGTTGTCACTACTATTTACGACACCGTCATCATCAAAATCTCCACTTGGATTACCGTTACCATTATTATCACACTCATCTCCAATTCCATCAGCGTCTGTATCTATTTGATTGGTATTAGAAATTGCTGGGCAATTATCAACTGCGTTCGGCACAGTATCCCCATCATGATCACCAGCAGGGCCGTCAGTATTAATATCATCACAAACATCTCCTTTACCATCGCCATCAAGATCAGCTTGGTCGGTATTTGCAATGAGCGGACAATTATCAATAGTATTTCTCACACCATCATTATCTCGATCACCGCTATTTGTGTCTTCACACAAAGTGCTGTGGATGACTATTTTATAGATAAGTCCAGCTGGGTTTGATTCTGGAGTACTCCCCACAGCACCTGCATTTTGTACAACAAAAGAAAGATTATTCATTCCCTCGCGTACATTTTGTACTATATCTATAGATGTTGCACTGCTGAAATTATCTCCACTCGATGCTTCATATACCATCGAGTTATTAATTTTTGCCTTTAAGTTGTCATCTACAGCGATTGAAAGTTCTGCAATACTTGGCGTGCCTACAATATCAAATGCTTTCTTGAATGAATATGTTTGATTTACAGATGGTTCGTCAACGTGAAGTGTCGCCCAAATCCAATCTGCTCCAGCGATTGACGTCCACGCTGAATGCACCCATGCAAATACAGCAAAATGATCTTGCTCATCTTTCTCGACTATATAATCTTTTTGGTCACTAGTAAGAGTGAGCTCGTATGGTGCACACGAATCATTAAGATTGTCATCGACTACGGGATATGAGGTAAAAAGTGGCACGGTTGTTTCCTCTCTGCCAGTATCTTGATTTGCAGGTATTGAAAGCGGGATTGTGGTATCGCCGATTACAGGCGATGTTGCTTCTACTGCTTCTATCGCAAGAAAATCATTGACCGCAGAAGTTATCTGCTCATGAGTTGCAGATTCTCCTCTGGTTCGTGCTTCATCTTTTACATTTTGTACTACGTTTTGTAACTGAGCTGTCGTTGCAATACTTTGCGCATCTCCAAGTGTCGGCGAAGCAACTGATGCCTCACTTATGACGGCTGAAGACACACTGTCCTCTGCCATAACTTTAGAGGAAAATGAAAAATTTCCCATTACTATGAGGTTGAAAATTGTGAGTGCCGCAAAAAAACGAGTGTAAGAAAATTTTTTTATCATCTGCATGTTTATTTGTAAAATTAAAGATTAATAAGTTAGTGACACGCTACCTTGATCAAATGTGAGCCACAATCACATGTGACACTAAGAAAGGAGTTGCACAATTAACAAAATGACTGCAACAACTAAAAGAACATGAATCGTGTTGCCTCCGAAATGAAAACTGTAACCCGCAAGCCAAAGAATAAAGAGTACTATTGCAATCGTCCAAAGCATATTTTTGTTATTTTGTATTATTGTGAGTACCAACAGTCGACTTTCATTACTAGTAATGTCTGTACTTGATATGCCGTTTAAGACAGAGAAAGATGACAAGAATAATTATTTGTTGTCATGCTTAATGACGAGAGAAGCGTTTTGAGTAAAAAACAAAAAAACCACCTTCCGTAGAGAAAGTGGGTCACAAAAGACCACGCATTTAAAGGCAATAACGACTATGTGTCGATACAAACTTGGTCTTTAAGCTAGTTTAGGGCCTTTCCTGCCCCCCCCCGGTAAAGGCAAGAACACTGTAAACGTAGATCCTTTACCCAATCCTAAACTCGTTGCACTAACTCTACCCCCGTGAGCTTCTGCAATCCATTTTACAATTGCAAGTCCCAACCCAACACTATACTTGTTTGAAATATATGATTTATCTGCTCTGTAAAAACGATTGAATATGCTTTCTAGATCTTCTTTATTCATTCCAATACCATTATCGGCGAAGCTTATTTCCACTTCGTCTTTTTTCTTTAAAACGTTTATCTGTATCCGTCCACCATGTTTACCGTACACGATGGCGTTTTTTATTATATTAATAAATAGCCTTTCTAAGTATTTTTCATCACCCAAAATAGTAACCTCAGTAGATTTTTTATGTATAGAAATATCCTTTTTCAAAGTAATTGCTTCCCATCTTTTGATACATCTGTTGATTAACTTATCAATATCAACTTCCCTTATAATCATGTTCTGTGACTGGGACGAGGTCGTGATAAGTAATGTCATGTCTGACAGAAGGTCACTCAAATACTTTACCTCATCATTAATACGACGGAGCACTTTGCTATCAAACTTTGTCTTCTTCTTTTTTGCATCTATTGATGCAAGATCAATATTGCCTTTTATTATCGCCAACGGCGTCCGAAATTCGTGACTTATTTCCGCTATAAATTCTAGCTTCTTTTTCTCTTCTTCTAGAAATTTATTTTGTTCCTTTGCTAGTTCCAAACTCATACGATCAGTTATGTCGCGGATATTGCATTGAATAACCTTGCTATTACCTTCTATATATAAATTACTGACAAATTCTACATGTATGAATCTACCATCCTTTGTCTGGAGAGGCATATCCTCATACCTAACGTATCCCGTTTTTTGTGTTTCCTTGAACGATTCTTTGCATTTATTAATATCGACAAATGCTCCGACTTCCCACAACTTTTTCTTTAAAAGTTCTTTATGAGTATACCCCAGCATACTAATAAGGAATCTATTGACTTCGTCAATTTGACCGGTTTCAGAATTGAGAATAAGTATTCCATCTTGAGAAGTCTCAAATAACCTACGAAATCGCAGTTCCGAATTTTGCATGTCTTCTTTCATGCGCTCGCTATCTGTCACATCAACAGAAAAGCCAATAACCCCTAAAATAGTTCCATTTTTCCCACGGTATGGAATTTTTTCAGTTTTAATTAATCTAGTTTTGTTTTTAACATCAATCGCTTCTATCATAATATTTTTGTGTTTTCCAGAAGTCATTACTTCTTTGTCCTCTTCAAAAGAAATATCGGCTTGTTTCTTTGTATACAAGTCAAACACCGATTTGCCTTCCAGCTCCTCTTTTTTTCTTCCCATAAATGACGCAAATGCCTTGTTAACTCGCAAAAAGTTGTTCTTTTTGTCTTTAAAGTAAATTAAGGCGGGAATACTGTCCAAGACAATATCTTGTTCAGTTGGTTCAATCTCGCTCGACTTCTTTTCTATTCTTCTATTTTTTATTTTACGCGAAATCATCATCTTGAAGTTATTCCTTTATTGTAAAACCAACACCACGAATAGTGTGGATAAGCGGTTTATTTTTTCCACCATCAATCTTATCGCGAAGATATTTTATGTGGACATTTAATTCATTACTGTTCTCTTTGAAATCAGGCCCCCAAGCGTTATCGATGAGCTCTCGTCTGTTTACTGCCTCTCCTTGATGGGTTATGAGTGTATCTAAGAGTTTATATTCCTTTGGAGCAAGATTGATATTTTTACCTGCACGAGTGACTTCATGTTTCTTTCTATCTATAACAAGATTGCCTACCTTTTTTATATCTGGTTCAGTCGTTTTTCTGCGACGGAGAACTGTTCGAATCCTAGCAAAGAGCTCGTCTAACCCAAAAGGCTTGACTAGGTAGTCATCCGCACCAGCGTCGAGACCATCCACTCGGTCAGCGATAGTACCCCGAGCCGTCAACATTATGATCGGGGTATGAACATTGTGTGCTCGAAGCTCCCTACAAACAGCGAGCCCATCTTTTTTGGGTATCATAATATCAAGGAGAATTATGCTGTAGTTATTTTTCAAGGCTTTGCTCAATCCCTCTTCTCCGTCATATGCCACGTCTGTTGAATAGCGCTCGCCCTTCAGTGCTCGCTTCAAGATATCTACCAACTTCTTCTCGTCTTCAATAATTAAGATTGCCATTTACTATGTATATCATCTAAATAGATATTTCGCAAATGAATATTAACTTAGTATTAGACTAATTAAAATGATTTATTAAGATTTTATTAAGCTTATCCACAGATAATCCACAGAATGTGCTTGAAAACTTTGATTTCTGACTTGTATAATATTTTTTTTAGTGTAAGATTAAGATTAGGTTAATATATTTCTAAGTTATATTAACATATGAATAAGAGGAAAGGTCGAATTATCAGCGCCGGTATAAGAAGTCTGAGTCTATGGAAAACATCGGTACTAAATAAAGATTAAATATATGAATAAAAAGATTGCAAAATCCGAAAATTGGGTAGAAAGCTATAGGAACAAACTAGCGTTACGAGAAGCGACCGAGGTATTGAAAATGTGCCACTGTTGCTATGCATTCAAATATGATGGCGATTGGCATTTTGAAGAGCCTTCATACATACACAGGAGAGATTCTGAGGAGGAAATCTCTGTTCAATTCACAAAATGCCCTGCGTGCATAGAAGAACTATTGTCTCAATTTGATGGCAAGTATGTTTAAAGTTGCGCATAATGAAAAAAACACCCAAAGAATCATTGACCAATACGAGGTACAGAGTGAAAGAGATACGAAGTTTGGAAGAGAAGGTTGAAAGATAAAGAAGAAAGGGAAAAATCTATTCAGAACTTGGTGAGATAGAGGACATCGCAGGCATACGAGTGATTTTCTATTCTGAAAGCGACAGGCATGAAATGATCAGAGGGTTGAAAAATGAATTTGGTAAAAAACTGAAATTGGAAAAAGCCTTCAGAGTATCCGGATATCGCGTCATGCATGCCATTGTCTCGTTTGTCCAAAACAGACTACGCCTTTCCAAGTATATACGGTTTAGAGATTCAAATGTGAAATACAACTTACGTTACTATTGAATCATGCTTGGGCCGAGGTTGAGCACGATATTTTATATAAGGAAGACGCGAAAATACGAACACTTGATAAAGATATATATGTGGCTCTAAAAAAGCGTTTGGAAGGTGTCATGAAAGATCACATAGAAAAGGGTTCAAAAGAACTTGAAGATATAGTTTCGCAAATTAAGAAAATAAAGGTCGCACAATAAGTTCTAATAAGATCCTAAAACGTAAAATATTGTATAAAATTTATGAAAATCACTAAAGAAGAAACATTGGTTGACGCATATAGAGATTACGAAAAATTGCTTTTAAAGCGTTCGTTTTTTAAGATAAGCAATAAGGAACTTGCTGAAGACTTGGTGCAGATTACATTTTTGAAAACATGGGAGTATCTGACCAAATTTGGAAAGATTGATTTGATGAAGGCATTCCTTTTTCACGTATTGAACAATCTCATCATTGACGAGTATCGCAAAAACAAATCCGTTTCTCTCGACGCACTCACCGAAAAGGGATTTCAAATTGCTATTGATGATTCTGACCGCCTTTTTAATATTATGGATGGAAAAAATGCAATCCTGCTAATTCCTCTACTAACAGAAAAGTATCGTGCTGTTATCTCTATGCATTATGTCGATGATATGTCACTCCAGGAAATAGCTCGCGCTACAAACCAACTAAAAAATACTGTCGCTGTCCAAATCCACCGTGGTATGGAAAAGCTTGCAGTCTTATACTACCTAAACACTCCCGGGAGTGCAACTTTGCAACCAGTAATCTAGATAAGACAATTCTCCTTCCTAGCATGATTTTCTGTGTTTTATCTTTTACCAAGCTGTTCAATACCAATCCTAAGACCATCAACAACAGACGCAAGCTCAGCTATTGCAGGCTTAAATTCAGTAACAGATTTGTTCAGGTGCGATAATTCGGCAATCTGTACATCCAACTCTTCAGCCCTCTCAATCATGTTATTTTCATATTTTTTTGTTTTTCTTGACAACTTTTCTGCTATGCTGGACATCTCTGTTATATCCTCAATGACAAGCAAGATAATTGATTTGTGTGATTGTGTAGCATTGTTATTACTCAAGTGTACCCGTCTCGCGTTCAAAAGCATCACTTTCTTACCAATCGCAGGAAAATCTCGTGACATCTCGAAACCTCGAAAAAACGTATCGTGAAGCAAAATGTCTTTCAAAAGTTTCTGCAAAGTAGGAATATTCCACTCACCCTGACCAAGATCTTGCAGTAATCTATTCTCTGTGTCCCCTGCTCGAACTTCAAATAATGTATAAAATGCATAATTTGCAGCAATGACATGAAGCTCCTCATCTAGTAGCAAAAATGGTTCATTGGCTGTGTCTACTACCGTCCTTATATAAGTCCATCCTGTTTTCCAGGTTTTCTCAGCCAAATTTGTATCATCTGACGTCCCCTTTTTTTGATTATTGTTTTTGGAGTTTTTCATATGTAAATTTTTTCCCACGAGATGTACAAAAATCGAAACTCAGTTCGTACCTACAGTAAAGTAGCCGTATTATGCTGGAAAATATTACAAACATAAGTCTTAAAAGATTTTTCATACCAGCACTCTTGGGTCAGAGACTATCACAAACTACTTATTGAAATAAAAAGGGCTCGGAACATAATGTCCGAGCTTTTTTGTTTGAATAGTCTATTTATTTTTCTGATCAATGATCAGATTTTTTTTGACATAACCCGCTAAACGCTTTTCGACTTCAAGTGCCCATTTGTGATGAGCTGCTTTTGTGAGAAGATCATACAACGGCACCAGCCAAATGCTCGCTATCTATAGCGCATGGGCAATCGTCATTGTTTTTTTGATTGTTACCTTCCTGCAAAATGCAGATACGTTATGGACTAGGGCTGATAGTATTTTGTCAGTAATTACTCTGATTGGAACATCTGTTGGTGCAATACACATTGCAAGAAAAAAATTGAGATTTGATTCCCCTTTCGCCCGCGGTATCCAAAGCATACTTCTACGAGTAACACCTCAGCTGTTCCTAATATATACCATTCTTACTGTGGGAGGTGATGGGTTCAGTATTGTTTTTATAGCTCTTGGGCATATTGCCAATTATACTCGTCTTCATATTATTAGTGAAAATAAGAAGGAGGAGAGTAGTAAAGCATTAAGAAAAAGCGAAATAGCCAGTTGGGTGACATGGTGTCTTTTGACACTCATCTGGGTCTACGACAAGATAAAATAATTTTAATCAGTACGAAAGTACTGATTTTTTATTCTCCAATTAATTTAGCAGTAGTCGCTGAGTCTGCTGTTTCTGCTTCCAGAGCAGCCGCTTCTCTCTCCTCACGAATCTTCACGAGCTCAGGAAGCATCTCTTCTATCTCTTCTATAGAGCGAAAACCTGTTGTTTTTGTGTCGCCAATGATAAGTGCTGGAAGCTTGGTGTCTTCGATCTTGAATATCGCTACAAGCGCGTCAAGGGCGCTCAGGTCGAGATTGTAATCAAATGAATACACGCGCAATTCAGGATACTTTTCCCGCAGTGACGTCAGGACAAAACTCTGCTTAACGCATTCGCTGCAGTTTGTCGCAGTTGTATAGAAATAAAGTATAGAAAAGAGCTTTTGATCGCATCTCTCTGTAATCTTTTGCATCAAAAGGTAATCTTTGATTTCGAGAAGTGAATAGTATTTTTTGAGCTGTATAATCTCAGCCTCGTTGCCAAGATTCTTTTCACTGAAATCAATTTTCTCTGATAATGTATTGAGCTCGCCGGAAAGTGTCGACGCAGAAACATCTTTGCATGACAGCTCGCTCAAAAGTGCGAACTGAGTTTCTGAAGATAGGATATTTATGGCGATTGATTCTTGAATACTATTGAGCTGTTGTATTTTACGATTTGATATATTCTCTGACAACCATATAGCAAAAACAAATATCGCAAGTGTGATAATAAAAACAAATATGTATCTTTTTCCTGTAGCGCCTTGCATATTATTTTACTTTTCTTTCGTTGGTCCAACTCGACTCTTTCGACCACACTGAATTCCACATAGCCTTCATAATCCAAAGCGGTGCAAAAAGTCGATATACTAAAACGAAATAAATATCTGAAGCCTTGAGCCTCATCCTCTCCCCTGACATTCTCCTTCCTATCAGAAGCCCAAACGTCACGAGTGAGTAAATGGCAATCAAAATGAAGATGGTTGCTCCTGTTTTCATATAAAACCATTCAAATCCGACACCTGCCCCTTGTTCCCATCCTACTGCCTGCACTTTTAGGATTTTGGACTTCACAAAATCTATGATCTGAATAAGCAAGAAGGTAAAGAGAAAAAGCAAAGACCAGAGAGACACCATGCCAAACGGCAATGTCAGTATACCGACAGTTCCATATTTTGGCCGGAGCCAAAGTTTGCGATAATCGACTGCATTTCTAATGAAACCATAGAGCCATCGCAGACGCTGACGATAGAGTTTCGGTAGAGTATTCGGTGTGATGGTGTAGACATATGCATCCGGGCAATGCTCGATTTTATATCCAGCGTAATGCATCCGGAGAGCTATTTCTTGATCCTCAGTGTTGTGCGCTTTCGTGTACGGACCAAGTGTGTCAAAAACGCTCTTTCTAAAAATTGAAAACGGTCCCGGAGTGACATGGATACCACCGAGGAATGCGAGCATCTTTTTGGTATAAATCGACATGTCATACTCAGCTTTTTGTGCCTTTTGTAAAAAGTTTTTTGGCTCATGAACGATGATGGACGGGCAGACAGCCATTGTCTCTTTATCTGTGAAATAACTCACAATCCGCTTCAATGCTTCCTTGTGAACAAAAGAGTCAGAATCCAATCCGCCGACTAGTTCTGTCTTTGTGAGCTCAAGCCCCAAGTTTATTGCTGTATGTTTTCCTCCATTTTCTTTTTGAATCACTCTAATATTTTTAATATCGCTAAATGATTTCAAAACGGTGAATGTCCCATCTGTACTTCCGTCGTCCACAAGTACAATATCCAATTTATCCATTGGATAATCAAGATTGAGAAGTGACCGAACCGTTTTTCTAATAGTCCCCTGCTCGTTGTAACAAGGCACAATAATAGTCACACTCGGATAATGTTTGAGTTTGATTGGTTTTCGTCTAATCAAGATATCTTCCTTTCTGTCTAAAAATGTAATCAGCAAAAAGACTTGAAGATATAAGGACAAAAACGACAGTACGTAAAATATTGTATCTTGAAGTGCGCCCATAAATGTCTATGCATTATAGCATTTCTAGGCTTATTTTTCAACCCTCTTTTGTTCTTATATGAAAAAGGGTATACTTCTCATACTATGAATACAAAAACAATTCCCCCAGGTCCTGCAATAATAGTTGCGGGTCTTGTGATAGCAATCGCTATCTTCATTACGAATTCACCGAAGGGCAACTTTGCAGTGAAAACTGGGGCCGACAAAGCCGACACTGCAAACACAGAAAGCGCGCCGGCAACACTTACTTTCAATCTCAAAGATCCCGGTGAGCATGTATCTGGTTCTTCAAAACCAAAAGTAGTCATCGTCGAATACTCAGATATTGATTGTCCTTTTTGCATACGCTTCCATCCCGTATTACAACAAGCAGTGAAGGAATACGAAGGACAGGTTGCTTGGATTTATAGACATTTCCCTCTGGAAGGACTCCACCCAGACGCATTCACAAAAGCAATGGCAACAGAATGTGTTGCACAGTCACTTGGCAATGATGCATTCTGGAATTACCTGGACACACTTATTACAAAGAAAGTAGGTGTTGACCAATTAGACGACGAGGCAATCAAACTAGGTATGTCTGCGGATGATTTCACAAACTGCATGGCGAGTGCAGAGGTTAAATCTGCCGTACAAGCTGATATCGAAAGTGGTATTGCTCTCGGAACAGAAGGTACGCCAAACTCTATACTCGTCAACGAAGCAGGTGAGCAAGAATTCATCAAGGGAGCTGCGGATTACGCTGACGTCAAAGCGAAAATCGACAAACTATTAGGTAAATAAATATCAAAATAAAAGGCCGTCCCGTAATTGTGGGATGGCTTTTTGATTTCGTTATTTTTATCGTTTGTAGATTTACAGAACGTTGACATTATTACCACTTGTACAGCACGTAAAGCCCATGTAGACGTGGTGAAAGACGGATGGGTAAAACAAGGAGTGCATATAAACGGTCTTGGCGGAGTCACTATCGGCAAAACGGAACTGGAATTCTCTCTCCTTGATCGTTCCCGCATAGTTGTGGAATATTTTGATCAGTGCGTCATCGAAGGAGAAATCCAGCGATATCCAAAAGAGATTGCTCGAAGCAAAGTATATGCCGAACTTCACGAGCTCATTATTGGCGCAAAAAAAGGACGTGCTAGTGAAAGTGATATTATTCTTTACGATTCCGTTGGTATAGGGCTTGAAGACTATTCGGTTTTGCGGCTTACCTACGAATTGGCAATGCGTTATGACCTCGGCCAAGATATGAATATGGCGCCGGTTTTGACTGATCCGAAAAACTTAATCTCAGTCTTGAAATAAATAGAGGATAAATAAAAAAGCCCGCGTGTTGTGGGCTTTTTTATCATTAAACTATTTCTTTCTGGTAGCAACTTTCACAATACATCATTTTTGGTTTATCTGTCGGCATTCTCTGCAAAATAATGGAGCAGGAATACTTATTTTTTTATAGAACAAAAAATCATCGGGGGTGATGCTAAAGTCTTGTTTGCAATTTTGACAATTTCTTGTTTCCATTTAGTCGAAGTAATTCTTGAGACGCAAAATTTGCTCGTTGACGCGAAGCTTTTCGTGTACTTTCGCTTCAATCTGGCGGATACGTTCACGAGTCACACCAAATTCCTGTCCCACTTCTTCTAGTGTGTGCTGTACGCCAGATGTGAGTCCGTAGCGCATCTCGAGAATCTTGCGTTCCTTTGGCGAGAGCTCATCGAGAACTTCTTTGATCTGATCTTGCAAAATACGCCGAGAGACTTCCTGATCCGGACGAAGTATTTTGTCATCTGCAATGAATTCTCCACGTGTTGATTTCTCATCGCCGTCGTTGCCAATCGGTTTTTCAAGTGAGACAGTTTCCTGATTGATCTCTTCGATTGTATAAATCTTTTCAATATCAACACCCATTTCGGTCGCTATCTCTTCTGGCAACGGTTCACGTCCCAAATCTTGTGAGAGACGTCGCACTATTTGTTTGTATTTCGAAATGGTTTCAACCATGTGAACAGGAATACGAATCGTGCGGGACTGGTCAGCAAGCGAGCGGGTGATTGATTGGCGAATCCACCATGTCGCATATGTTGAAAATTTGTATCCCTTTGTCCAGTCAAATTTTTCAACAGCCTTAAAGAGTCCTATGTTCCCCTCTTGGATAAGGTCGAGTAGGGTCAGGTCAGACGAGCGTCCAACATATTTCTTTGCGATGGAGACAACGAGGCGGAGGTTTGCTCGCGCAAGAAGATTCTTTGCTTCGAAATCCCCTGCGGCAATTCTCTGCGCAAATCCGCGCTCTTCTGCCGCCGAAAGAAGTGGGTACTGTCCGATTTCTTTGAGGTACATCTGAATTGAATCGTATTGAGTTCCCTCTCTTCGGTACTCTGGCTTGTCGCCCTTTGTTGTCGCATCAATATCGAGCAGATTTCCTCCTTCCAAGACATCAATATGCGCCACGGCGAATTCATCGTATATTTCTTCAAGGAATACTACATCACTCTCTATTGCTGGAAATGCCTTCAAAATCTCATCATAAGTGACGAAGCCTCTCTGCTTTCCCTTGTCGAGAAGAGCTTTTTTTCTCGCTTCTTTGTCGACAGGCTTTTCTTTCTTCTTTGCAACCTTGCTTTTTGGCAAAACTTTTTTAACTATTATTTTTACGTTTGATGCTTTCTTATTTTTTACAACTTTTTTGGCTTTTTCTTTTTGTTTTGGAGCAGGCTTGCGAACGGTTTTCTTTTGAGGCTTTTTCACAAGCTTCTTTTTGCTACTTTTAGATTTTGATGTGCTATTTTTTTTCATATTTTATTTATGTGACGACTTTTAATGGCTTCGATATTTTTCGAGTGAAGCTGACAGAGTTGCATGCTTTCCCTTACCTCTTCTTCATTTCCCAGACTCTCTGCTCTCCGAAGGCGATTGAGTGCATTTTCGAGTATTTCTGCTTCGTATTCCAACTCGAGATTATCCAAAAGCTCTTCTACTTCATTTACTCCGCCACCATGATCTGCATAATACATTTCAGCTTCAAAAAGCAACTGTTCCTTATCCTTTTCATCAAGGCTCGATTCCATTTCGAGCCATGTCTTACCTTCAAACTCTTCGATAAGAGCAATAATTTTCTTTGATTTGTCGAGATTACTTTCTTTTGATGCAGAGAGAAGTAAGAATCCTACGAGCTTGCGTTTGATTGCTTCCTTTTTTGTTATCGCGTCCTTCTTCTCTTCTTTTTCTACACTTTTCACAACGTCAGTCATCGTACTTCTCGCGCGCAACACTTCATCGGCAATCACCTGTTCTGGCAAAAGGAGAGTATCGGCGACTTTTTTTACAAAATGTGCACGATCGATCGCACTCTTGATCGAAGCAATGTACGGAACAACTTGTTTCCCTATCTCATTTCGAAAATCTCTTTCCGAAAGTTCTTTTCTGGATATTGCCTCAATCAAGAAATCAATAATGTGTTTTGTCTTGCTAATCGCGTCATGCCATAGTGACGGATTCTCTTTTACTAACTCTGCGGGATCTTTGCCTTTTGGTAAAACAACCATTTCAACATTCATCCCGAGAGCAAGTGCAATCTCGTAGCTTCGCCCAGAGGCTTTGACGCCGGCCTGATCTGCGTCAAATGAAAAAAACAGATTATCTGTAAATCGTTTCAGGAGACGGATATGGTCTTCTGTGAGCGCTGTTCCAGAGACAGCAACTGTCTCTTCGCTCTTTGCTTGATGAGCGAGTAATAAATCAAATTGCCCTTCAACAATGATACATCTGTTCTCTCGAAGCATTGCTCGTTTTGCTTTATCGTATCCGAAAAGTATTCTACCTTTGTGATAAATAGGTGTTTCGGGCGAATTGACATACTTTGCTGTATCAGACGGTATATCAAATCCCTCGGGCGCAAAGACACGTCCAGAAAATCCCACAACTCTTCCGTTTGCATCACAAATGGGAAACATAATCCGCCCACGGAATCGATCGATTGCGCCGTGCTTTCCACTGACCGCAAGACCAGACTCGACGAGCTTTTTCTCAGAAAATCCTTTGCCTCGCAAGTATTTTGTAAGTTCGTCCCACGTGCGGAGAGCATAACCAACTCGAAAATTGACAATCGTCTCATTTGTGAGTCCTCGACTAGTCAGATACTCCATAGCATCCTTCTGTTGAGATAACTTTTTCTCAAAAAACATTGTCGCTTCTTCGTGAATTGCGTAGAGTTCATCGTGCGTCTCTTCCTGCTTCCCAGAAAACTTTTCCAATGTCACACCTGCACGGTTCGCGAGCAAAACAAGAGCTTCACGAAAACTACTCGCTTCTATTTCTTCAACAAAGGAGAAGATATCACCGCCTCGATTGCAACCAAAGCAGTGATATGTTCCCCGTGAGGGAGAGACAAAAAACGATGGAGTCTTTTCATTGTGAAATGGACACTTACCGCGAAGATACGCACCCGACTTTTCGAGCTTAATGTATGTTGAGACTACATCCGTAATCGAGAGTCTTTCTTTGATTGTTTGTACTGATGATTGAGTCATAATGAGAGGACACAAGCTTCAGCTGATAAGAACTATTACTTGCTTTCTTTCTTTTCCTTTTCTTGAAAGCCTGTTCCAGCTGGAATCAACCGGCCGATGATAACGTTTTCCTTGAGACCACGTAGACGGTCAATACCACCGCGAATTGCATTAGTGATGAGAACACGGTTTGTGTTTTGGAATGATGCAGCAGAAAGCCAGCTCTTTGTCGTGATAGACACTTCTGAAATTCCAAGAATAATCGTTTCTGCTTTTGCCTCTTCACCTCCATCCTTCGTAATCCTGTCATTTTCTTCAATCAATTCGACATACTCAACAATCTCTCCTGGACTGAAGTCTGTATCACCAGCATCCTTGATTCGCTTACGCGCAAACATTTGTCGGATAATGATTTCAATGTGCTTGCGGGCAATCGATGCACCTTGGAGCTCATAGACTTTGTTGATTTCCGCAATAATATAATCTTCCGCATTTTCACGAGTACCGTTCTTCAATATTTCTACAATATCCGCTGATCCATCAGAAATAACATTCCCTTTCTCGATTTTTGATCCAATTTTTATGAGAGGATTTCTACGAGGATTGAGCGTATAAACAACCTCATTCGCCTTTCCATCTATTTTCGTATCACCGAGAACTGTAATTTCTTTTTCCTTCCCGTTATCACGGATGTCTGTTACTTCTCCACTAACTGTCGCAACAGTTGCTGGATTTTTCGGCAGACGTCGTTCGAAGATTTCTTCGACACGAGGAAGACCTTGCGTAATGTCGATTCCCGCCACACCTCCGGCGTGGAATGTTCGAAGCGTCAGCTGTGTTCCCGGCTCTCCGATTGCCTGTGCAGCGATAATACCGACAGCTTCACCGAGCTTCACTAGAGAGTCACGCCCGAGGTCAAGACCGTAACACATTTGGCAAATACCATATTTCGTCTTACATGTAAGAGGTGTTCGAACGAAAACTTCAGTGACACCCATCGCGTCTATCGTATCGGCTTCTTCTTTCGTTGTAAGGTGACCCTTCTTGAAGAGTACTGTTCCTGACGCATCTTTGACTGGTGTCATGAGAACACGTCCACGAATATTCTTCGAAAGTGGAATTATGATTCCGGAAACAATATCTTTGTGCATCATTTTTCCTTCTGTTGTTCCACAATCCTTCTCTGTAATCACTACATCCTGCGCGACGTCAACGAGGCGACGTGTGAGGTATCCAGCTTTCGCAGTGTTGAGCGCCGTGTCGGCAAGACCCTTGCGAGAACCGTGCGTCGTAATGAAATACTGGATCGGGGAAAGTCCTTGAATATATGACTGTACGATAGGATAATCGATGATACGCCCTGTTGTGTTCTGGATGAGACCTTTCATACCAGACATCTGGAGAAGGCTGGACATAGTACCTCGAGCACCTGAGAAAACAAGGTCGAATGTTGAACTCGTCCTGTCGAGATTTGTGGAAATTTCTTTTTCAATTTCTAATTTTACTCCTTCCCAAATTTCAATTACTTTCTGGTATTTCTCGTCATGAGAAAGGAGGCCTTCATGCCAGTGGCCAATAATTTCCTTTTCACGATTACGAGCACGTTCAACTATCTCGTCTTTCTTTTCTGGAATGACGACGTTGTCGATGCTCCATGTAGTTCCTGACTTCGTTGCATACTTGAATCCGAAGTTCTTGATCTTGTCGATCACAGCAGGAGTTCTCTCGATGCCGTAGTGTGCAATACATTCATCAACAATTTTCGAAACACGCTTTGCTGTAATTTCTTCGTTGAGATAAGGGAAATCGTCTGGCAAAATCGTATTGAAGAGAAGGCGTCCAACAGTCGTCTCGAAGAGCTCGCCGTTAAAGGCATTATACTTTTCCTTGTCTGTCGGCAATACCTTTACGATCGCACGAAGTTCGATTGCTCCAAAATCATACGCCAAGATTGCGTGGTTAGGACTTGGATACACACTCCCCTCACCCTTTTCTCCCTCCACTGTCTTTGTCATCCAATATGTTCCCAAAACCATGTCTCTTTGAGGGTTGATAATCGGATCACCGTTTGCAGGCTTGAGAAGATTTTGCGTTGCGGCCATGAGCGTACGAGCTTCTTCTTGCGCTTCTGTTGAAAGTGGCACGTAGACTGCCATCTGGTCACCGTCGAAGTCAGCGTTGAATGCTGTACAGACGAGCGGGTGAAGCTGGATCGCATTTCCTTCGATCAATATCGGCATGAAAGCTTGTATACCCAATCTGTGCAGAGTCGGTGCGCGGTTCAAGAGAACGTACTTGCCTTCAATCACTTCTTCGAGTATTGCCCACACTTCCGGGATCTGATCATCAATCAATCTGTTTGCCCCACGAATGTTGTACGCGAGTTCACGCTCTAGAATTTTCGAGATAACGAACGGACGGAAGAGCTCAAGTGCCATGTGCTTTGGGAGACCGCACTGAGAAAGGCGGAGTTGCGGACCGACGACGATCACTGAACGTCCAGAATAGTCCACACGCTTTCCGAGCAAGTTTTGACGGAAGAGACCTTGTTTACTCTTTAAGTTATCAGAGAGAGATTTCAAAGCTCGGCGTTGAGATTTTGCCATCGCTTGCGCATCAGAATCACTTCCCATTGAGTTGTCGATTAGTGCATCACATGCTTCCTGCAATATACGCTTCTCATTTCGAAGAATGACATCAGGTGCACCAATTTCTTTCAATTTCTTCAAACGATTGTTGCGGTTGATCACACGTCGGTACAAGTCATTGAGGTCACTGGTCGCGTGACGTCCACCATCGATAGCCACCATCGGTCGAAGTGCGGGTGGTACGACAGGAAGTGCAGTCAAGAACATCCACTCAGGACGAATATTTGCGTGTGTCATTGAGCGAACGAGCGCGAGACGGCGACGAATCTTTTCTTTATCCATTTTGCCTGCCTTTTCGATACTCGCTTCAAGTTCAATGCGAAGTTTTGGAAGATCAAGTGACTTGAATATATTATAAACCGCTTCTGCGCCGATTGTCGCTTCGAAACAAGTACCGTAGCGCTTGCTCATATGGTGATACGTAATTTCGTTCATCACTTTTCCTGGCACGAGCTCAGCGAGTTCTTTCTTGGCGTTCACAAAAAGAGTTTTCAATTTTTCCTTGTCATCTTCATTCTGCATACTCTTCGCCTTCGTTTTGTATTCATTCTCGAGATTTTTTTCAATAGTAGATTTCTCGTCTTCGTTCAACTTCGTGACGATATATCCAGCAAAGTAAACCACCTTTTCGAGTTCTCCTTGTGCTATACCGAGAAGTATAGACATACGGGAAGGGACGGAACGCAAAAACCAGACGTGCGCGACAGGACTTGCAAGTTCGATATGACCCATGCGGTCACGACGAACGATACTGCGAGTGACTTCGACTCCACATTTTTCACAAACGATACCTGCATAACGAATACGCTTGTACTTTCCACAGTAACATTCATAATCTTTTTCCGGTCCGAAAATTCGCTCATCGAAGAGTCCAAAACGTTCACTTCGCCCTGTGCGATAGTTTATCGTTTCTGGTTTCGTCACTTCTCCAAATGACCACTCACGAATCTGGTCAGGTGATGCGAGACGGAGATGAATCTCATTGAAATTTCCTATGTTGAGTGTTTTCATAATAATATTTTTATTGGTTAGTTAGATTCCTCATCACCATCTATTGCTTCCGTTGAGAGAAGCTCGACATTTAAGGAAAGTCCGCGCAAGTAATTGAGCATGACAGAGAATGACGCTGGTGCGTTGGTGTGAGTAATATTGTCGCCTTTGATAATAGAATCAAAAGCTTGTGTTCGACCGACGATGTCATCTGATTTCACTGTCAACATTTCACGAAGTGCATAGGCAGCACCATACCCTTCGAGCGCCCAGACTTCCATTTCTCCGAATCTTTGTCCTCCACCTTGTGCCTTTCCTCCGAGTGGTTGCTGAGTGATGAGTGAGTAGGGTCCAATCGAACGCATGTGAATCTTGTCTTCCACCATGTGGTGCAATTTGAGAATATACATGATACCAACAGCGATATCTCGTCCAAACTTTTCCCCTGTTCGTCCATCGTAAAGTGGAACGCGTCCGCTTTCAGGATAGCCCGCTTCTACCAATTCTTTCCTGATTTCGTCAGTTGATGCTCCTCCAAACGGCGGAACTATTGCTTGGTAGCCCAATGTTTCAGCTGCTATTCCCAAGTGCATTTCCAAGATTTGTCCCAAGTTCATACGAGACGGAATACCAAGCGGAGTCAATATGATATCGACAGCCGTTCCATCTTCCATAAACGGCATATCTTCTTCCGGCAAAACAACTGAGATAACACCTTTGTTTCCGTGACGTCCAGCGAGCTTGTCTCCTACTGAAATGTTTCGAATCTGCGCAACTTCGATCACGACTTTTTTGATAACTCCACTTTCGAGTTGATGTCCTGCTTCACGAGAAAATATTTTTACACCGATGATACGTCCCCGCTTACCGTGAGGCAACCGAAGTGACGAATCTTTCACATCACGTGCTTTCTCAGCAAATATTGATCGAAGCAATCGCTCTTCTGGTGTAAGCTCTGTTTCTCCTTTCGGTGTGATTTTACCAACGAGGATATCATTCTCTCGAACTTCAGCTCCGATGCGGATGATTCCTTCTTCGTCGAGGTCCTTTAATTTGATTTCTCCAACGTTTGGAATATCTCGCGTCGTGACTTCAGGTCCGAGCTTCGTATCGCGGACGAGACAGACGAATTCATCAACATAGATAGAAGTCAATTTTGAATCTTTCACAAGTCGTTCTGAGAGAATGATAGCGTCTTCGTAGTTGTTACCATTCCAACTCATGAATGCAACGCGGAGATTTTGCCCGAGAGCTATTTGTCCGCCCGCTGTTGAGGATGTGTCAGCGAGGAGATCGCCTTTCTTTACTTTTTGTCCCACATCAACGCAAGGGCGGTGATGAAGAATGTTGAAGTTGTTTGTTCGAGAAAAGGACACGAACGGATAAGTGTGCATCGTTCCTTTTGCATCTTTGATGATCACTTTTGCAGCATCTACCTTCTCCACTGTTCCTTCTTCATTTGCATAGAGGAGTCGTCCTGAGTATTTCGCAGCCAAGGCTTCGATACCTGTTGCAACATATGGTGCTTCAGGCAATATACACGGCACTGCCTGCTTTTGCATGTTCGAGCCCATGAGTGCACGGTTTGCATCGTTGTGTTCGAGGAATGGGATCATCGATGTCGCAACAGAAAATGCTTGGTGTGGTGCAACGTCGATGAAGTCAATATCTTTTCGCGCAGTTAATCCGGGCATTGTCTTGATACGCGCTTCTACATACTCGCCTTCAATCATTCCGTTACTATCTATCGATGCGCCAGCATGAGCAATCGTGTATTTTTCTTCTTCGAGTGCGTTCAAGTACACAATTTCCTTTGTGATTTTGCCATCCTTTACTTTGATGTACGGTGTTTCGATAATACCGAAGTCATTCACTCGTGCATAAATAGAAAGGTGGAGAATGAGACCAATGTTCGGACCTTCTGGTGTATGAATCGGACAGACACGTCCATAGTGAGATGGGTGCACGTCGCGCACTTCAAGTCCTGCTCGTTCTCGGGTAAGTCCTCCAGAACCGAGCGCTGAAAGAATACGTGAGTGTTCTATTTCAGAAAGAACGTTTTCTTGGTTCATGAACTGTGACAACTGGTTTGTTGAGAAAAATTCTTTGATACGAGCCTGGAGTGGTCGCTGGTTGATGATCTGGATAGGGAGAGCCTGCGCAGAATCAATCGTTGACATGCGGTCTTGGATGTTTCTCTTGATCTGTGTCATACCAACACGCACCTTTGCTTGGAGCATTTCGCCCACGTAGCGGACACGGCGAGAACCCAAGTGGTCGATATCGTCCCCTTTTGACTGTGGAGTGTTCGTAAGAGTGATCACGTGTGACCAGATGACGTAAAGATCTTCAGCGTCTATAGTACGTTTCTCAAGATCCTTTGTCGCCAACGGTTTATCAAATCTTTTGTTAAATGTATATCGTCCAACTGTCGAAAGGTCGTATCGTTCAGAAGAGAAGAGATTGTCAATAAATTCCTTTGCATTGTCTGGAGTTGCGAGGTCGCCGTCGCGAAGTCGCTTGTAGATTTCAAGATATGAATCGGTCAGTGTTTTCGCTGGATCCTTCGCGATTTGTAGTGCCATTGCATCCTTTTCTTCTTGAGTAGTGCACACCTCAACCATCTTTTCGTCTGTAAGTCCGAAAACGCGGAAAAGCGAAACCATTGGGAATTTGCGCTTCTTATCAATACGGACATAGATTACCCCATCAGCTTCCGTATCGATTTCTATCCAGACACCTCGGCCCGGAATTATTTTTGCACCAAAGAACTTCTTGCCTTTTGCCTCACGTTCAGTGAAGAATACACCAAATGAGCGTGCAAGTTGAGACACGAGGACACGTTCGACACCGTTGATGATGAAAGTACCATGTGGCGTCATCATCGGGATGTCGGTCAAGAATATTTCTTGCTCTTTTGTTTGACCGTTTAGTCTGTTTAGAAGTGAGACACGCGCCTTTAGTGGCACCTCGTATGAGAGTTTGTTTTCTTTTGCATACTCTTCTGTCGTTTTGACTTCACCGATTGTGAAATCATCCCACTTCAGAGTAAACTTCTTCGTTGAATAATCATTGATAGGCGAGAATTCTTGGAATATCTCTTTAAGGCCTACTTCAAGAAACCACTTGAACGACGATACTTGGGTTTCGAGAAGGTTTGGAAATGCCGCAAGCGGCTCCCGATATTTGCCGAAGTATTTCTTCGGACGAGTATGTTGTACCTTCATAATAGTTTTATGCTAAACAAAAAGAACACAAAAAAGACGGGCACAGGACGTGCTCGTTTAAAAACTTATTTTGTGGCGTTTTGGTTTCGCAAAATGATGGGGTGTTTTGCTACTAATAGTGTGATTGATAGCCACTACACAATCAAGTCAATCGTGGAGACGAGTCTAGCAGAAAGAGCTTTCCCTGTCAACCCTGCATTAGAGATTGCTGGTGTGAAGCGCGTTCCCATAGAACTTCGCCAAGTCTCACCGCTAAGCCAACCCAGCAAATTTTCTGTTTACAATACTTTACGCGACCATGTTTTGATAGCACGTTTCGCAAAAGATTGGACTTTTTGTCTCTGGTGGAAATGCTGTATCGAATTCATTTCCGCATTTGTTGTCACACGAGCGGTGATAGAGTGTGGGTTTCAGGCGATCCGCAATCCTTCGTACATGTCGACATTCTGGACAGAGATGTGGAATGGGGAGATTTTCTTTTTTCAAAAACGAAAGTTCGTTCACTTGAATTCTGTATGCGCTTCCACAGTCGCGACATCCGAAGACTTCTTTGATTATTGATTCATCCACATCTTTGATCGCTGTTGACACATCATCACTATTTTTTGTAATAGTATAATTTCCTTTCGGTACATCAATCCACTTATAACCTTTTGCAACCGCTTCTTCTTTTGTGAGAGGAAATTGTTCGAGACACAGTGTGTTGTTGTAACCAAACGGTGCGAGCTCGGTCGGGAAGAATTCGCCATAGCGATATTCATTTCCCTGCGCATCCACGTACGGCATCTCATTCATGTGCGCTTTTATTTTCTCCACGAGTGCAACATACTCCTCTTTTGAATATTCTTTGTTGAGAATGCAATATTGTTTACTGCGCAGTCCGATACAGCCGAAGCAATCAGATGATGACTTCAGATGCATTGAGTATTCACTATCGCGAACGTTCGGCCAACAGTCGACAGAAAAACGCAGATTGTACGCTTTGTCTCCACAGATGGATGTCTCGTAGCAAAGTTCGGTGTTTTCTCCCCATATGCACGCATCCATGCAGTCTTTGTTGCCCGGCACAACCATGTATTGGCAGTGTCTCAAATTCTCGCTCTCTCGCACGAGATAGCAATCGATAGCATTTTTGCATTCTGATACATACGCGCCTGTTGAATTGAGGTTACGAAGGCCTTGATGGTATTTGTGTGGTTGTGTGTCCCAGAATGCTCTTGCGCTCTCGCGAGCTTTCTCGATTCCCTCCCGAGTATCAAGTTTCATCGCCTCTATCTGTGCGTGATAGTCCTCTTTTGAATATTGTTCATTAAAAATGCAGTATGATTTCTTGCGGAGATTGGCGCAACCGAAGCAGTCACTGCATCCGAGACAATCGCGTGCGAACCACATATTTCTCGAATCGGCGCACATGATGCAAAAGTAGCATTGGTAGCAGTTTGCAATCCAAAATGACTCATAACACCTCTCGCAATCTCCGGCATTTGAATTATCAACACAGTCTGTACAGCGATCAATTGCATTTCCATACATGGAATTCTCTGTGCGATTGGAATTGAAAATCAGATAGCAATCTTTGAGATAGCTCGCATTGCCACAGTAATCACTCCGGACCAAACCGTGTTCGTTGAGCGCATAAATCGGTACGTCCTTATCTAGTTCGAATAGCTGTGTGAAAAATGGCTTCGAGAAGTCATACTCCCTTCCATAATCCTCTGGATTCCATGAATCAGAAAACCACTCTTCCTGTGTCACTATTTTTCGTCCACTCGCTTCTGGATACAGAGAAAATATTTCTTTGCCAGTCGTCGCATCTTTGACTTTGAACATTCGTCTTTCGTTACGATACGCGAGGCGACGCACAAAGCGACACTCCGGACAAAATGTCGGTGGTGGCACTTTCATCTTCTCAAGAAAAGCGAAGTCATCGCTATCAAGCGTGAATTCCTTTTTACAATTCTGACAGTTTCGAGTTTCCATATTAGACAATTTCGCTTTGATAGCATTTTTCGCAGTACACAATCTCTGATTTGTCGGGTGAATAGGTCGTTTTGAACTTATTATCACATTTACCTGCATGGCCATGTGTCACCATGTCACACATACACCCTCGAGGAAAAAGCAGGAATGGCCCGCGCGCATTGATACGTTCCATGTTGCGACAGTTTGGACAGAGTGTTGGGAGTTGGATTCCCAGACTTTTATACAATTCAATTTCGCCGGGGAGTAGACGAAATGCTCTGGTGCATTTATCTTTACACGTGCCTCCATGCCCACATCCTATGACTTCTTTGGTAAGGTCTTGCGAATACTCCTCCGGATTTCCAGACAAATCTTTTGATTCGATGGTCAACTTATAACCTCGATCAATCTCGTCTCTCCATTTATACCCTCCAGCGAGAGCCTCCTCTTTGGTGATCGGGTAATACGTCATCGCGATTGTCTCATTGTATGCGAAAGGTGACAGCTCGCTCGGGAAAAATTCTCCGTAGCGATATTCAATGCCCTGCGCATCTACGTAAGGAATTTCCATCATTTGCTTCTTGATCTTCTCGATCACGCTCTCATATTCTTCTGGTAAATATTCCTTGTTCAAAATAACATACTTCTTGCCTTTTATGCCCACGCAACCGAAAAGATTTTGTGATGAGAAGCAAAGATTGCAATATTCAAGAAAAGTATCTCCGTTCCATGATGCATCGCAGAATTTCATATTGGTCGAATTCGTCATTCCTTGGCATTCGTAAGAGAGCTCTACGGGATCGTACGCTATGTTGTTCATATCCATTGAGTCTTTCACGTTAACACAATTTATCCAAAGATATTTTGCTTCTTCCGAGTTTCTAATTGAAAAAGAATTGTGAAGTGATTTCCCTTCTTCGAGATCGTTTCCTGTACAGTCGATACATTTACGTTGGTAAGCAAACACTCGGGGAAATTGAGCCTTGAGTATTTTAAATTTTTCTCTTGCATTTGTAAACGACTTCTTACTAGTCGTTATTTCATCAACTTTCTTTTTATACTCTTCAGGTGAATACTGTTCATTAAAAATATAGTAGGATTTTTGGCGAAGTCCGACGCATCCGAAACAATGGTCACATCCACGCAAATCATATCCAAGTATCACATCGGAGCATGAGTCCGCATATGTAAGATGCGCACAGCGGTATAGATGCGTGCAATAGTTGCAATCAACAACGAACTCGGCGTTGTTGGAGACATGTAAACAATCGTAAGCATTCTTCGTTCGATTAGAATACTGAAGATAGGCTCCGTCCTCATTGTAATGAGAAGCAAAACACAGATACGCATTTTTATTTGAGAGAGAATAGTTTGCATAATCTGAATCTATGTTTTGCGTTGCAACAAGAGCTATGCGTGGTACTCGAGATAGGAGTTCTTTATATTGCTCAAAGAAAGATCTGGAAAAATCATACTCTTTTCCAAAAGATGTCGAATCCCAATTGTCTGCCCACCAGCATTCTCTGCAATAGACAGTAAAGGCTGCTTCGGGTGCATACGCTCCGATAGTCGGCTTTTTACATGCATCGCAGGGTCGGGAATAAAGCGTCCGCTCATTGCGCCATGTTGTTCGTCGCCTTAAACGACATTGTGGGCAGAACGTAGGTGCAGGGACTTCGATTTTCTTATAAAAGTCAAAATCCTCTGCTTCTACGGTAAAGGCGTTTTGGCAGTGCTGGCATGTTCTAGTTTCTTGCATAGTCTTGATATTACACGATAAAATCTTTTCTGCAATTTTCGGCTTCTTCCCTCATTCTTAATTATTCATTACCTAAATCACTTCTTTTTGGTAACAACTCTCACAATAGACAATTTCCGGTCGGTCGGGAGCATAGCTTGTCTCGAATTCATTTGGACATTTTCCATCATGGTCATGCCCAGCTTTGTCGCACATGCAAGAACGATGCCAGAGTTT
>CAZSFR010000002.1:31959-48504 GCA_964606295.1 uncultured Candidatus Saccharibacteria bacterium | reverse complement strand
GTTGGCAGGGATACTTTCGCTGCGGCCCCGAGCATCACGCTACGCGCGATGCACAAGTTTAAAAGTAAAAAGTTGAAAGTAAAATACACACACATTTACTTTATAACTTTTTGAACTTTATAAACTTTCACCTGCATCACATGCAATGTGATGCCCGGGGCAAGCCTTATTCCAAAGTTACGGCTGCTTTTTTGCCGAGTTCCTTGGGGGATTCTCACTCGTTCGCCTTACTCTACTCGAGCTGATCACCTGTGTCGGTTTGCGGTACGGATCATTATATACATAACTTAGAGAGTTTTCTCGGAAGCGTGCTTTGTACAATTTACATGGGCGAACCCACACATTTACGTTTCGCTTGGACTTGTGTACTCCGGATTTGCCTGGAATACATCCTCACTAACATACAGAAATCCAATAATCTGCTGTACATACTACCCTTCGTCATCCCATCGAATATATAACGAGTCATGGAATATTAACCATGTGTCCATCACCTTCGGCTTTCGCCATCGGCTTAGGCCCGACTAACCCTTAGCTGATAATCGTTGCTAAGGAAACCTTGATCTTTCGGCGTGAGGGGGTCTCACCCTCATTGCGGTTACTTGTGCCAACATTCTTACTTCGACACGCTCCAGTGTGGCTCACGCCTTCACCTTCACAGCAGAGTCGAATACTCTCCTACCACTCCCAATTTCCGAAGAAATTGAAAGTCCTCAAATTCGGTATAATGCTTAGCCCCGATTATTTTTGGCGCAAAATCTCTTGATGAGTGAGCTGTTACGCTTTCTTTCAAGGATGGCTGCTTCTAAGCCGACCTCCTCATTGTCAGAGAAATTTCACCTCCTCGTTTTGCACTTAGCATTAATTTAGGGACCTTATTTTGAGATCTGGGCTGTTTCCCTTTTGACCAGTGGAGCTTAGCCCCCACGGTCTAACTGCTACGTTATAATCTTTGGTATTCGGAGTTTGATAGGATTCGCGAGATTTCTCCCTGTCGAATCCTTCCAGTGCTCTACCCCCAAAGGGATCACGTAACGCTAGCCCTAAAGCTATTTCGGAGAGAACCAGCTATTACAAGGTTCGATTAGCTTTTCACTCCAACCCACAAGTCATCCGGAGACGTTGAACGATCTATCGGTTCGGTCCTCCAGAGTGATTTCTCACTCCTTCAACCTGCTCATGGGTAGCTCACCTTGCTTCGGGTCTTATATGTACCACATTAATTTCGCGCTATTAACACTCGGTTTCCCTATGGCTCCATGATGTAAATCACTTAGCCCAAGCGGCACACATAAACTCGTTGGCTCATTCTTCAATAGGCACGCCATGGAGGACAACACGCTGCGCGTGAGTTGCAAAGTTTGTAAAGTTAAAAGTTTGTAAAGCAAACGCAACATGCAATTCACTTTATAACTTTTGAACTTTCTACTTTCAACTCACATTGTGCTCACGCGCAATGTGTTGCCCTCGCTGACTCCTTGTAAACATATGGTTTCAGGTCTATTTCACCGTCCTTTCGGACTACTTTTCACCTTTCCCTCACGGTACTAGTTCACTATCGGTTTCTACAGATATTTAGCCTTACCGGTTAGTTCCGGCAGATTCCCTCAAGCTATTCGTGTCTTGAGGTACTCAAGAATGACAATTAAAGAGTTGGATCGTTTTAAAATACAGGACTATCACCTTCTATGGTTCTTCTTTCCAGAAGATTCTTCTAACTCACCAATTTTTTACTCTCTTTCTCCAAGCGCGCTACTCTCGATTGCTCAAGAAGAGCGCGCGAGGAAAATCACTATCATCTTACAACCCCGGCGCATCACACTAAGCACGATGCGCAAGTTGAAAGTCAAAAGAAGAAAGTTAGTAAAGAAATGCACTATGCAATTACTTCTAACTTTATGAACTTTAAAAACTTTTTACTCGCATCACACACACTGTGATGGGCCGGTTTGGGCTTCTTCGCTTTCGCTCGCCGCTACTTACGAAATTCCGTTTGGTCTCTATTCCTCCAGGTACTGAGATGTTTCACTTCCCTGGGTAAGCAATGTGCAATCAAGTTGCACAATTATTCAACATTACTTGAATAAGGTTTCCCTATTCGGAAATCTCCGGATCAAAGATTGTTTAGCATCTCCCCGAAGCGTATCGCCGCTATACTGCGTCCTTCATCGCTCTGTAGAACCTAGGCATCCACCATACGCTCTTAAATTTCCTATTAGGAAATCTAAAAACCATTACAAACTTTTTTCGCACACCGCTGCGCAAAAAAAGTTATACGTCTTCTCGCCCGAAAAGACCCCTGTGGATTTGCATCCACGATGGCAAGAAGACGGTTCAATTGACAACGAATACAAGACCGGACACATGATCCGGTCTTTGGACTAGGGCCACATGTCTGTGGTATTAGTCCGAAAACAAGATCTCAACATTACTTTTTTAACAAAAAACCGCCTGTGGGCGGATAAGGAGCAACAAGAAAAGAAGGGCTACTTATTCCGCTTATTTAACTGGTTTTCTTTGATACTCATAACGGGTCAGAGTATACCCGAAACGAAATCTGAAGTCAAGTGTTTCTCCCCTCACTCAAATATGCCAAATAACGTTACAAACAAAGGCTATTAGGAAACTTGGCTGAACCGTGTTGTGGGGTTCTCATAACCTTTGCAAAACTTTCGTTTCGATTTTCTAAAACAAACAAAAAGGGCCTTCCAAACAGCGGAAAGCCCAAGAATTATTTTTTGATGAAAATACAGTTCTATATAATAAATTTCTATGACAAGAGCTAGATCTGCAGGCAAAATTGCCAACGCGATACTTTGAATCCTCTGTTCTAGATAGAGGGCAAACACATGTGAGGCGCCTGCAACTACGATGACATCGTTGCGATTTGAAAACTGGACAAGCCTGTCTTCGTACTCAAGATTCTCTTTGAAGTAGCCAGCGTACCATTCCTTTCTTATCCATTCCCTATCGGCATTTGTAAGAACCGGCTCCACCAGCTTGATTTCAAAAGTACATTTTTCTACATCGAGATTTTCTATCAGAATCTGTCCACCGCGTTTCAGAAATAGTTGTATCGCCATCGACGGAAGACTGCGTACGGTCTCAGTTTTCGAACGCATATCGCATATAACTGCTTTGCGTAATCCGATAGTGAACATGTAGGGAGTTATAAAACCCTTTGGCTTTCCTACCCTATACATCTCGCCGAGTGCATTTCCTCTCGCGGCTTCAAGTGCAAGAATGACATCTTCTGGATTGTCGTTGGATGCACGGAAGTAATCCTTCCATAGTGTATCCATCAAATTTCCAGAAAAGGGCACAGGAATAGGATCTTCTTCATGAACGATACCCACCGCTTTCAAATGAACTATATCTCCGTATCCGAGATAACCATTTTGTGAAAAATATTTTGACAGAACAGGTAGTGCCTCTTTCTGAACACTATCTTCTTTGGCTATCAGACTGTCATTGTTTTTTTGTTCATGTGAGTTTTTGCAACCACAGACAAAAATAAAAAGATAAAAAATTATATTTCTCATAGATGTATTTTAAGGGTTTTGATTGAGAAGATAGTAACATAGAAATGCCATAAGTCAATGCATAACAAAAAACACCCCGCACTAGCTGGGTGTTTTGAGTCGAAAAGAAATTGGATTCCTTACGAAACGTCGCTTTTGAATTTCTCGATTGTGCGTCCTGCAGCGTCTCGACCTCCGAGACCAAATGCGAGACCACCAGCAATCGCGAGCATAGCAATAATTCCTGTAAAAAGAATCTGCATGAGTTGCGCAGCGATACCGAGTTCTGAGAGAGCGATAATGAAGGCAAAAACCCAAATTGCATAGACAGTGATAGTACCAAGCATGTTTGCTGATCGTACATTCGCCGCCTTTGCGCCACCAACAACAAGTTTCTTCATTGTGTCAGCAACAACTGTTGCAATAACAAGGACAAATGCTGCGATGATAACGTTTGGCAAGAAAGTAAGAACAACTTCACGCAAGAATGTATTGACCTGCGCAAGACCGATTAT
The DNA here is from genome assembly GCA_964606295.1 of uncultured Candidatus Saccharibacteria bacterium. Lineage (GTDB taxonomy): Bacteria > Patescibacteriota > Minisyncoccia > Phycocordibacterales > UBA9973 > JAGOPB01. The sequence goes on along the minus strand of CAZSFR010000002.1, from coordinate 44,468 downwards.
TTCAAGTGATGCCATCAAGAAGACGACAATGATAAACCACTTAATAATCCATCCGAAGAATCCTCCAATTGAAAGTCGTGTTCCCGCTCGAGCGAGCATTTCTTCGAGGCCTGTGCCATGGAAGAGGCGATCAATCTTGAGTGAGGAAATAACTTGCGATATTGCCTTGCCGACAACTGAACCAATAACCCAACCGATAATAAAGATAAGGATCGCAACGATCAAGTTTGGAACAAATGATACGATGCCGAGCCATAGATTTTGGAATGAGACAACGAAGACGTCGCTCCAAGTTTGTAAAAGCATATTAAATAATATTCATATCGGCGCTCGCGCACACCTGTGCGATAGCGTCGCTAATTGGATAATGTTTGCCTTAAATTTCGACCTTTAAAGCTATGTATCTATTATACCATTGTCTAGGACTTCCTTTGGAGTTGTGTGGAAAACCCTGACTTATCAACGAGGAGCTCGTGCGGATAGTCGAACATATCCCAGACGAGTTTGTCGTACATATTGAGACGATAAAGGAATTCATCTGTCGGAAAAAATGCGTAGACGAGCTCCTTGCCTATTTCAGCTTCGAAGTTTTTTATTACCTTTTCTATCTTTGCCTGATTCGGTTTGTCCATAACAATCAATGCATCGAGACGACTTTCGCGCTCATTGGTAAAAACTCCTGCGACAGCGAGTAACTTCACATTTCCCGCCCTTTTAAAGCGAGCTGTGACGTCATCGTGGTCAATCAGACGCGAACCAACGATGATAGCACGAAGTTCTTCGATGTATTGGAAATCCATATTGAGTAAGAAACCTTGTGTGCGCTTGCGTTTTACTTTGCCATTTTTGCTCGTTTCAATTTTCACAAAAACCTTCTTTTTGATAAAGCCGAGATTGCTCAAAAATGAGAGTTCGCGTCTCGCCTGAGATATTCCTACTTTTGCTCGAGCGCTCGCCATCTGCGCATCATAAGCCTCGCTTGGATTCATGATAAAAAGTCGCATGAGCTTGACCCGTGCCTGCCCTCCGAGGAGCTTCGATAGTATGTCTAACATGACGAAAAGTATAGTCCTTTCTCCTCTTTCTTACAAGAGGCGCAGAGTACAGTCGAGGGAATTAAAAAAAGGCGGGTTTAAAACCCGCCTAAAAATAAATAGTTTTATATTATGTGGAAACAAAAACATTTGCAATTTGCTTCAACGTGCTTGCCGCCAACTCTTCAAGATTTGTCGTATCAATACTGGTCTCCGCTGCATCAATTTGAGTTATTGTTCTCAAATAGATACCAATCAACTGATCCTCATTATAAGACTCAGTTTCGACCGACGGCTTATCAATAATAAAATCATTTTCTGCCAACTCTGCCAGGACTCTTGAAATTCCCTTTTCTACCTGATATTGGCCCACTGGCTCTATATCTTCCGTAAGATCGATCAAAGGAATAACATGCTCTTCACCGTCGGTATAAATCAAATCATGAAAAATTTTTATACCTTCTTCTACATCAAGAGCCCTAAATACTGCAGGATCTAATCTTTTTTCAATAACAAAATTAACTGTGTCTTCAAGAGTAGAGTGGGGTAAAGAATAGCTGACAATTTCATCCAGTTGATCATCGTCTAGAGTTTCTAACAAAGGTATCAGAAATACTGAGGCGCAACCCATATAGTGATCATAGACAATAATCGCCATAGCAAGACCGATTTCCGCATTAAGCGTTTCGAACAGCTCTTTGTTTTTCATGGTATGGAATTTCTTTAATTTAATCACTTACTGCAAAAAATAGCAAAAGCCCCACATGGGGCTTTTGCATAGAAATATATTGTTGGGTTTACTTCAATTCTACCTTGTCCGACTCCCCTCCAAACAGGGTCGCTGGATAAGTGTCGAACTTAAGATTACTTAAGTTCTACCTGTCACACATAAATTCCTGCTGGAATTTTGCGCGACCCCGCCTCGACGCCTTCGCGTCTCCGGCCGAAAGTAGAGTTATTTAAGCTCTACTTTCCCTCCAACGTCCTCAATTGACTTCTTCATTGCTTCAGCTTCTACTTTCTTCACACCTTCCTTGAGAGTTGACGGAGCATTGTCCACGAGGTCCTTTGCTTCCTTGAGTCCCAATCCGAGAGCTTCCTTGACCACTTTCATGACTGGGATTTTGCTCTCTCCTGCTGACGCGAGGACAACAGTGAAGCTGTCTTTCTCTTCGACAGCTTCACCTGCTCCTGCCGCTGGTGCAGCAGAAACGGCTGCTGCTGAGACTCCGAATTTCTCTTCGATTGCTTTGACGAGGTCATTCAATTCGATGACTGACATCTTCTCTATTTTTTCGATAAAATCTATGTGTGACATAAGTTTATATCTAGGCTCTAGGCATTGGGTGCTAGGCGCTAGTTGGAATAAATAATAATTGATTTGTAATGTGCTAGAGTCTAGTTGCTAGCTGCTTTGCTTTTTGCTACTTCAGAAACCGCGATTGCGATTCTCTGTATTGGTGACTTCAAGAGGTACGCGAGTTGTGAGAGCAAGACTTCACGTGGTGGAATCGTCGCTATTAACATCATTTTTGTTTGATCCAAAAATGCTCCACTAAATACTCCTCCCGCGATACTCACGAATTCTTTGTGAGTTTTTTGGAAATTGTACACTTCTCGTGCAGGTGACAATTCGTCTGTTGCATACGCAACACCGATCTGTCCCGGAAGCTCTGGAAAGTCGCCGGAATACTTTTCACCAAAAACTTTTTTGATGAGTGTCTTCTTTGCAACTTTGTATCCGATGCCTTCCTTCTGCAATGAACGACGAAGCTCGTTTGCGTGAGCAACAGAGAGTTTGACGAAGTTGACGAAAACTAGCGTCTTCGCATCTTTCACAATATCTTTTAGCTCATCGAGAATGCTTTCTTTCTTTTGTTTGTTGATTGCCATAATTGAAATTAAAAAAAACGGCTAAAAGCCGAAGATGAATCCTCTTACGAGGGTTCGACCATTCAAGAGGAGCTTATAAGGGTTTTCGATCCTCAGCCTCTTTTCTCTACGGCGCTGTCACGATACTAACCTAGTTTTCCTATAGAGTCAACCCGGTAGTAGAGCTTGGCGATGTTCCAGTTCATCATGCCAGAATACTCAAAGAGCTTCACTAAGTCCCACCAACAGGTCAACCCTGAAACAGCGCCCTAAAAATGCTCATCTATATTGAGAGATTCACCATCATGCGTAGACTGATAAAAACGATTGATGATATAAAGACCCAAAAGACCTAGCCCTATAATGAGCGTGAATGCGAGAACTCGTTTTATAAAATGTTTTACATACATAAGTACTGTCTCTATTCTACGTCAATTCTCTCAAAGCGGAAAGTCCCGTCGCTAAGCACGAAAAGGATTAACGATTTAGACGGCGACAGGGCGTACACCTCCCATGGAGTTGTCTCTGGCATGAGTATCGTGTCTGTCGATGTGAAAGATGAGAGTACGTGCAAGACTGTTTTGAATGTTGCGGTGTTGTATGTTTCATACAAAATTCTTTTCTCAGGCAATAACGAGACATTGCCACAAATGATCGTTGCTTCATCCAACACTGGTAACTTCATATTCGCCTCCTCCTTTCCTTTCAGGGAAAAGAGCGAAACAAGGCATCCCTCCGAGAGGAGCACATTCTCGCCATACACATCCAAACCGTCTTTTTCTGGATCAGTAATCTTTGGAAGCTCAACAAAATTCTTCTTGTCAAAATTAATAACCTTCTCCTGTCTCGCGCCTTCATTTTCACTTATCAAATGTGCAATTCTGCCAGGAGATAACCACACGAGTGAAATCATTTTTTGTTGTGGGAGATAGTCAAATACTGCAAACTCTCCTGTCGAAAAGACAAACTTTTCGATTGATTCTTTCTTTTCAACGCTCTCTCTATCTTGACTTACATCTCTGAAAAGAAAAACTGTATCTGCGTTCTCCCAAAGCGCGACACGGTCAAGTGAATTCGTAGTTATCATTCTTTCTTCAGACGTTCCCAGCTCTGTGGCAACAAGTCCGTCCGAAGAAGAAAAAAGTAACATGGTGCCGTCAGGTGAGAAAGATGGCGAGTATGTACCCTTGTGTTTCTCACCAAGACGTCGAAGCACACCACTCTTTGCATCAAAGACGACAATACCGTTTTCCATTGCGACAGCAACAGTATTACCCGACCACGAGGGTTCACCATAGAGATAGCCAGTTCCGAGAACTTTTACACTGTTTTTCTCTGTATCAAAAAGTACTACGCCGTGATAGAAATACCCTCCGGATTCTCTCTCGGCGACGAAGACAATGAACCGTTCATCTGGTGATATATACGGACGTCCGTATGGTTTTTGATACGATATGCCGAATGATGAAAAGTTTTGTTCAAAAAAAGAGTAATCATACGCCCTCGTTGTCGAAGATTCCGCAGGCAAAATTGCATTATTTTTTTTCACCAAAAATATTCCTGCGACAAGGCTGAAGATGAGGACGACACTGCTTGCTAGTATGAAATATTTTTTGCTACTCATTATCGTGGGTTAAGAACGATTGTTTCTCCTTCATTTATTCCGTCAACAACTTCAACCATACCACCATTGCCTTCACGCCCGAGCGTCACAGGAACTACTTCGTGCTTCCCTTTTTCATTCACAATCGTGACAAATGTTCCGTCATTTTTTTCAACAAGAGAGCGCTTGGGAACTGCGATTGCGTCTTTCACATCGAGAGTCGTTATGACAATATTTGCAGTCATTCCGGTGCGTAGCTCGCTCGTCTCCCCTTCGATCAACACAGTGATACGATAATTGACGACACTTCCCTCATCTTTTGGTGAGTAGTCAATCTCGCTGACTGTACCTGCGAAAACTCTTTCGTCCCCGAGTGCGTCAAATGTGATAGCCACACTTTGACCAATTGAAACACCAACGATATTTGATTCATTCACATCTGCTTCAATATATAGATCAGTAACATTCTGAAGTCCGATGACACCGCTGAGTGATTCCACAGGCTCGCCAAGCTTCACATCAATCTTTGTAATCTTGCCATCTGACGGCGCGCGAATGATAGTGTCTTCAAGTGAGGCATATGCTCCCGACACACCACCTTGTGCACGGACAATATCCGCGGTATACGACGTAATGCCCGACTGTGCGAGTTCTGCTTCTTTGGCATCAACTGTCGTCTGTGCTTGTGATACAGCGAGGTCGCGGTTGGCTATCGCGGTTTGGTAAGCAGTGTAGTTACTTGCGTAAGATGCGCCATTTTTGTTTGGTACAGATATAGTCCAATCTGTATCGTATCCAGAGATAGTAAAATCACTCGGGAAAAGTATCGAAACTCCAAGAATACCGACAGGCAAATATCTTCCGATTATTATGTCATTATCGTCGTCCAAATCAGTTTCTAAACCAAAAACTTTGTAAATCGCTTTCGTTGCAAATGAATTCACTTCAGAATCTACCCGCACTGTATATGTACCTTCTGTGTCTCCAGCATAGAGGCCAGTCACCGTCGGTGGTTTCTGATCGGTATTCTTGGATGTCGGTATTGCTTCCAAGTCGTCAGATAGCATTGCGCGATATGTTGCTTCCACCAATGAATCTTGCGCGCTCTTCGTAGCTTCCAAAGTATTCTCTGCGCTCGAGAGTCCCGCTTGCAAAATATCAAAAGATTCTTTGGCTGACTGCAAATCTCCCTGCGCCTGCCGCAACTCAGCAAGCTCCGGACTCTGATCGAGAGTTGCGAGCACGTCTCCCTTTCTCACTTCGTCACCCACGCTCACATTTATTTTGGTCACGGTGCCAGATTTTTCAAATGAAAGATCAAGATCAACGTCACTAGTCACTGTTCCCGATGCAATCACGGTCTTCATGAGTTCTGCACGCGTGACGGTAGAGAATTCATCTTCTTCTTTCTTTCCGCCAAATATAACGAAAAGTACGATCACAAGAACGATGACAGATCCCCAAAAGAGGCGTTTCCTTGCATACAACGCTTTTAGCTTCATTCGCCCTGTATTGTATAGCTTTTTCATCTTATCTTTCATAGTATCCATAATTTATATGGGCATTATAGCACACCACACCTTTTCCCTCTTACCTTACTCGAGGTCGAACCTCGAGTATAGTGACTGCTTTGTTAAATTTGTCTGCATTGAATCTTTCCTTGGTGTAATCTTCCCTCTTGTTCCAAAAATATTCAGCAAGATACTCACGCGCCTTTCGAATGTCGGGTACTCCTTTCGTCTTCCATCCTGAATACAGAAGCTCAAGTGGATTCAAATCAATATAGTAATGGAGGTAATTTAGATACTTTTCGCGATCTATGTATCGAGATTTTGTCTTTCCCTGAAACAGCACACCACTTCGCTTATACTTCTTGTTGAAATACATCGTGTACCCTGTCATGACTTTTTGCAAAAACTTAGATATACCAGCATCGGACAATTGCCTGAGACACAAATGATAATGATTTGGCATAAAACACCAATTTTCTATCTCAACCAATTTACTCGAGGTTCGACCTCGAGTATAGAGCCTTGGCTTCTTTGAGTACTTTTTTGTATTGAATGCTGATTCTGGAGTATTGAAATTATTGAGAATATACAGAAAACGCAAATAGTCCTCCTTATCCATAAAGATAGGTCGCTTCTCCACTCCGCGATTGAAAACGTGGTAGTACTCCCCTGTCATAAATGGCGTGCGCCGTCCCATATTCATATTATACTCGAGGTCGAACCTCGAGTACATGAATAATACAAAAAACTTACATAGTATAAATTTCATTCGACCCGAAATTGCTATATTCAAAAAACTCTCCTGTTGGGGAGTTTTTTGTAGATACTAGCAAGGCATAGCCTTGGTAGTGCTAGTTACTTTTTTACTACTGGCTAGCAAGGCAAGACCTTGCTAGGTTTTTGCTAGATTTACGAGTTATCAAATGAAATCTCAATATCGCTTATTTTCCATCCGTTACTTTCTTTTACAAGAGTTACAATTGGATAACTATACGGCCCAAACTCTCTGTTGCCAATAACGGTGGTGACTACGGCCAAATCTCCATTCACTGTGGATTTGACAATATCTACCGTATTTAATTCTTCACCTTGTCCACCCACCCATTGGTGGTAGAAAACGAAATCACACGCATCTGCAAACTCTTCTGGAAAAGTACCTGAATCATTTACTTCTTGAATTGTAACTGTTTTTAAGTCATCGTTACACTTTTCAAATACTGGAATCTCACTTTCGTAAAATGCATCAGAAAAATATAATGACTCATTTAGAAATTTCAAATGTTCATTTGTATCGAGTTGATAAATACCATTACTATTCAACTTTGCACTAGGACTTTCTACGCTATCATTTTTGTTATATATATCTTGCAGATAGTATCTGTAAAATTCTAGAGTCACTTTTTCTGGTTCATTTAAAACTTTAGATTTATGATTCTTGTAAAGTACAAAAAACATAATTGCAATTAATCCTATACTGAGGACTGCGAATACTAAATAATTTATTTTGATAGATTTTTGCATAAATTATTTAGGTCTTACTTCTGTAACAGTGTATTGTCCTTTCGAATAATATGCGGAATGTTCCGAAAGCGAACCATCGTCTTGTAAATAGAGGCGATTACTTGAACTCGACCCCTTTTCCTGCCACTCAGTACCCGTATCAAAGAACCTGTAGTACTTTTGATCATTTTCATAACCACTCCCCATAATAACGACAAAGTGCTGAGTCGCGGAATTCCTATTTGGTGAACCATCTTTTGGGTTACTAAAAACACCTACCGTAATAGGATCTCCTTTTTCAAGATACGAATCAATTGTATTTACGGCTTTTTGTGGATCACCGGTCATAATAATGTCATCTCCAGTTCGGGGGCTAGCAAGGCAAGACCTTGCTAGGCAATATCTTCTAGTTACTATTAGATATTCCATTTAATATAGAAAAAGTTAACAACTGGTTTAACTTCTTGAAGTATAGGGTTATCAGAAAACAAAATTTTATCTCCAGTAATTTGAGCGTATTGCAAAGGGGTCTCTTCGCTTGTCTGTATAAAGACTAAACTTAATTCGGGAGGCAAATTGCCTGCTCCCCAACTATCTACGATTCCAGGATAGTCCCATTCAAATCCTGATAGTTCGAATACTTTTCCATTTTTTTCTTGTACTAACGACAATGGTGTTCCTACGATTATATTGTTATCCATTCTCCATTCAATTTTGGACGACAAAGCTGAATCATGAAAAAAATAAGAATTATAACCAGGAAATTTAAATAGAACACTACTATCGCTAATATGCACTTCAACTTCATTTTCCGTATCGGGATAAATTATGTACCCTGGAATATTTTCTCCTTCACCAATCGAAAATTCAGCTTCTTTTACATTTTCTACGCCAAAGGCATTTTGAATTGCGGGAAGAATAGCCTGCTGATCACTTATATTTACTCTGGCTAATGGTCCTATTCTTTCGTCAGGAATGATACTCCAATCGTTTGTAGGTAAGTTAGGTAGTGTACTCATTTGATTGTTTTCTTTTTTTAAAAGAAAAGCAAAAAACAAAATTACTGACAATAACAGTATAGCGGGAATAATTTTTGCTTTCATGTGTTAAGTATACTACCAGTTAGAACTATAAGGAACACCGTGAATCATCTGAAATTGGCTCTTCCAGCCATCAAAATCATTAACATTGAAACCAGCATCAATATGCACTGGATCGTAGTTATCTCCTGACCATTCACCGCCCCACCGTAATGTGGGGCTGGAAGAGACATCATTTATAAATCCGGAAACATCAGTAGGCATACTGCTTGTACCTAAACATCTGCTATTGCAATTACTATTCGTTATTCCACTAATGACGTTCATATCAATTGCCGATCCTGTATAGTGGTTGGAAAGATCTGATTGTTGCACTATTGCTCCATCCAGTTCTTTAAACGGACTACGAACACCCGTACTGGTAACATTTACCATCACTTGATTTGTCTGTGCAATTTGATTTATCTCTTTAAGTCCATCAATAAAGTTTGTATTAGCGACAACTGATTTTCCGGTAAAGTTGCTTGCTTCAAAGTTTACCATTTCCACTGTTGAACCTAAGCTGGAAGTTGCGGAAACAGCAGGAGTTGATTCTTGTAAACTATTTGTTTGAACTGCTGTATTCGTGTTTACACTTGAACCATTCAAGAAACTTTTCACTGCACTCACAAAGCTATTCAATGCCTTTTTAACATTATCAACAACACTGTTTGAAGCGAGTCCGGTCGGATCTGTATTTCGTATCGGATTATTTCTCGCATAGCTGTAAGAATTCATTTGCTGAGGATCAAGAAGTAGATCGCTTGATAGGCTCCAAAACATCGGGTCCTGGGAAATAAACCGATTGTACTTCCCTGTTTGATACCGTGCGCCTGCATAGTTGAGTCCAGTCGTTGCGTCAAATTCATATCCCGTGTATTTGTGTCTCTCGTCAAACGCTCCCACTTTGTTGTCGAGACGCATTTCACCATACGGATAGTAGTCGATCGTTTCATCGAGCGCACCTGTCGACGAGGTGACCACGGATGAACCACCAAGGTGATCAGCATGCGCGTAATGAGGCGTGATCGTACCGGCATTGTTTTCAATTGTCGCGAGGAGCGTGCTTCCGAGATAGACATACTTCTTGAGATTCGTTCCTGTCACTTCTTGATATTGCGATGGAAATGTAGTCGTCGTACCCGCGTCCGTGATCGAAACACGGTCTCCTGTGTGGTCGTACGCATACGAGACAGTGTTTGCGCCGACGAGTGTTTGTGTGAGCTGGTTCTTGTAGTTCCACGTATTTGTCAGTGTGCCGTTTGTGAGCATGTTGCCATTTCTATCATATGTCCTGTTCACACCCCCGATTTTGGTTGCAGCGTGAGGGTTGGCATAGCTTGCACCGGCAGAGCCATTGTATTGTGTCGTGCCATAGGTCGTACCACCGGTCCCAGTCACAGACGTCATGTTTCCGATCGCGCTATACACGAAGTTTTGCGTGTATGCTGTGGTGCCTGTCGCAACACTCGTGATCGAAGCTTGCGTCAAACGATGAAGCGGATCGTACGTGTAGTTTGCAGTTTTTGCTGTTGCGGTCGCTGATGCATCGACGATCTGCGTGATATCTCCTGCCGGAGAATAAGTGTACGAGAGGTCTTGCAAGTTCGTTCCGCTCTTTGTAGTGAGCTTCTGAGTAAGGCGGTACAATTTCGTCGCATCGTAATTGTTTGTCGTCGCGACACCGTTGGTATATGCGAGATACGTGACCGCGTCTGTCGGTGCGTAATCGATATCAGAGAGCACTGTGAGCCATCCGCCTGTCGTTTCTTTTCTCTCCACAATCTCAGCAAGCCCTGCAGAATTGTATGTGTATTTTACTTTTGATGTATCAGGAAGAGTGATCTGAATAGGATGGCCTTGTCGGCCATGTACTGTCGTCGTCGTATAACCAGCGCCAGAAATCGTCTTCACTTCATTTTTCACATTTCCATTCGGTGCATAGGTGTATGTCGTTGCGACACCCCCCAAAACCGTTGCCGAACACAAGCGTCCGACTCCGTTGGAGCAAGAGTCATACGCATACTTCACTTCATTGCCAGTACCTCCTGTCCAATTTTCTATTGTTGGACGATTGATATCGTCGTAGGTATAGGTCACCGTATGGCTATTTGGGGAAACTGACTGCGAGAGATTGCCACTTGTGTCATACCCGTATGTCCATGTACCAAATGTCGCATCAGCTGGTGCATGCAAATCTTCCGCAGTGAGTCGCTGTCCGATGCCGTCGTAGGTGAAATTGCGAACGTTTGCGAGCGAATCCGTGATCTTGGTAAGGAGATTGTTGAAATTCCATGAATACGTCGTCGTGTATGCGCTCGCACCATTGTGCTCGACGACACTCGTGAGATTGCCACGCGCATCATTCGCATAATCTTTCACATATCCATCGGGATCAGTCGTCGATGTCGTCCATTGATCATAGGTATTTGTTGTAGTGCCGAGATTGTTTGTGATCGAGAGCGGACGCTTGAGTGCATCGTAGGCGTAGGAAGTGTAAAGCGAGCCAGTAGCAGTCGCTGTTGTGTGTGCTGTTCCAGACGAAGAATACGGAAGAGATTCTTTTTCAACAAGCCCCCTGTCGTCATACACCGCATCTTTGGTAGTATAGTTACCATCTTCCATTTCAGCACGAGTTTGTATTGTGCGTCCGAAGCCATCGAAGTACGCAATGCTCGTGCGAGCGATCGTAGCGTCGAGATAATCATTCTTCGTCACGCTATGAGGAAATACTGTATCGTTGTAGGCATACGTCGCTTTGGTCACTTGCGCACCTGCCGTTGTCGTCGGATCAGGAATCTTCTCTTCAAGCGGTCTGTCAAATCCATCTAGTATGACACTCGAAACAAATCCGTTCGTGTCTGTTGTCGAGATCGGTTTGCCGGCAGAATAATCATACGTAAAGATACTCGCTTGCGAGAGAGGGTTAGTGATCGTTGTCGGATACAAACCATACGTATCATAGGTATATGACGTCACTTTGTTTCTCGGATCAGTCGCTGTCGCCACGGTACTGTTGGCATTGTACGACTTCTTCCATGTTTGATACGTGGTACCACTCACCCATTTTTGTTCTTTGGTGAGATTACCTTTGTTTACATTACCCACCCCAAGGTTATCGTAGAAATATTTGCTCTCGCGAATCTTGTTCAAAGACGCATCAGTTGCAGTGCTCTGCGACGGAAGTCCGAGGATATGAAGTCCGGCGTTTGTAGCATAGACAATCGTTTCGATAGTCTTGTCGCTTCCGGTGTCAGCAAAAGTTCCGTCGGTAGAAGAAGTAACTTCTCCCCAGTCAGTTTTCGTGAGGAGATTCCCTGTCACATTGTCGTACGTGTATTCGACTGCGGTATCTTTGTGATCCGCGTCGCCGTCGTAGTTGAGAACACTCGTACGTGCAAGCTTCACGAAGTCGTGATCAGTGCCAATGTTGTACCTGTCCCATTTGTTGACCGTAGTGCGATACAGATTTCCAGCATCATCGTACTCCTCCACGCGATACGGCATACCGATCTTCGAAACGTGATCGCTGTATTCACCAAGCGCTGTGTTAGTGCTGTTTCCTTGGTGGAAATATGTCTTAGTCACATTGCCTACGCCGTCAGTATTTGTAACCGTCCCAAACCCAGCAAATGTCCGATATTGTCCATCATGGAAAAAGAATTTTCCATTTTCGTATTCAGTGGACGTTGTCGAAAGATTTCCAAACCCATCATTGCTCTCAATACTCGAAACGACATAAAAGTTTTGCGTCTGTCGATATGGATTCCTATCTACTATCGCCTCTTCTGTGTAAGAAACCGCAATTGATCCTCCCGCAGGATTCATAATCGATGAAAGTCTATCTGCTTTTTCTCCCGTATTCAAAAACACACGGTAGCTTTCATCAAGAGTTGGATCACCTTCAATA
>CAZSFR010000002.1:0-31859 GCA_964606295.1 uncultured Candidatus Saccharibacteria bacterium | reverse complement strand
CACCGTTCCAAGGAGAAACAGTGTTCTCACCTTTGATCGGCATCTGCCAGTCGGGTGCAAGTTCCCAACCACTTCCCGTATTCAAAAACACACGGTAGCTTTCATCAAGAGTTGGATCACCTTCAATATATTCGCCTCCAATCATCACATAGTCAGGGAGCCCGTCGCCGTTGACATCGACAAGAGAAGAAGCACCGTTGGTGTAACCCAAGTACGCACCGTTCCAAGGAGAAACAGTGTTCTCACCTTTGATCGGCATCTGCCAGTCGGGATCGAGAATCCATTCATCTCCAGCAACTTGATATTCAAACTCAGTCACAGGAAGTGTTGTTGTCACACCTCCTGTCGTACCAGACTCTGTAATGCTTCCCAAAAGCGCGCGGTTTCCATTGTGACCGAGAATATACCCAATGTCATACGTGCGCACTTCGACACCTGAAACAGAAACAACAATTTCGCTGATCAAGTCTGAAGAAGCGATTTCAAATGCAGGCGACTCGGTTCTGACAATATTGGTCGCAGGAGTGCGATTGAAGACGACTGTGAAGATGCCGTCAGTCACACCATTGCCCGTATAAGTAGCAAGTAACGGATACATCTGTCCGCCATTTTTATAATATGTGTAAGTGACAAAATTGCCATTCAGATCACGCACTTCTTGGAGCATCCACTTATAGACACGATCATCATCGCTCGGGTCGTCTTGCCGCGCGCTCGCAATAGAACCAAACGTATATTTCGTTCCGCTTTTGTCGGTCACCACCCACCCATCCCCCACTATTTCATATGAGAAGAAACTTCCTTTGTCAGATTTCGCAACAAACGAATCCGCGTCTATGTCCACAAGCTCGCCGGAAAGTGAAGAGGAAAAATAACTCTCAGAATACAAGTCCTCGGTTCCCTTCCTGTTTATCCGCTCGATGCTCGGAATACTGACAGACCAACCGTAACCGACGATCGAATCATTGTTTTCAAGTGCGCTGTTGTAAGTGAGCGCTACATCCGGAGTGAGTCCGTTTCTCCCCGGAGGCAAAGTGACGTCGTATTGATACACTAGAGCACCGGTGATGTTGTCTATCTCTGGATGAAGACGATTGTTCGGTTGATTGGTGTTTGTCGAAACTTCTTCCTCTCCCGGCAAGAGTCCCATAACTTCAGGTACATCGGGGTCAGAAGTTTTCTCATCTGCGTCTTGCTTTTCTTTCAAAAGCTCCATCACCTCTTCCTTCGTCATTCCTTTATCCAGAAGCGCCTGCGCTTTTTCTTTTGGAGTATCCACTACTTGTGTAGGTCGAGGTTCGGCACCACTTGCTTCTGTAGTCTGCGATACTGTCGCCTCGACTTGCACGATGGGGGCTGTCGAAACTGGCTCTTCTGCTAGGACGACAGCAAAGGGCTGGATGAGTAATAAAAAAGCCGCACAAAATGCGGTCGGTTTGGCAACGAGCTTCATAGCGCGAGAAACGATATTCGTTTGTGTATACATATAACCTTGGGGTAAAAGGCTACTTGATAATGTCCTCACTCTATCACGCCCCAAAAACTTTGCAAGAATTAACTTACTTTTCCATTAACTTTTTTGTTCGAGGTCGAACCTCTAACATTTGACGGCTTCATAATACCCAATTCATACTTCGCAATTTTTTCTCTGTTAAATGTTTCTCCTTTGTAATTTTTTCTTTTATGCCATGGATATGCCTCGAGATATTCGCGAGCCTTCCCTATATTTGGGACACCCTTCTCTTTCCACTCTGGATACAAGAGTTCAAGTGGATTGAGATCTATATAGTAGTGATGGTAGTTAAAATATTTTTCTGTGTCGACGTGACGGGATTTTGTCTTTCCTTGAAAGAGGGCACCGGAGCGCTTGTGTCTGAGATTGAAATACATGGTATACCCGGTCATCACTTTTTGAAGATACTTGGAAATGCCATTTTTTGTCAGCTGGCGGAGACAAAGATGATAATGATTAGGCATCAAGCAATAATTCTCGATCGCAACGAGCCTTTTGTTTGAGCTCGAACCTTGAGCATTTGGTGTTTTGGCATTTGCTTGGCGGTGAGTGTTAAATACCCTCTCTTCGGTATTAAATTCATTGAGCATAAACAAAAAACGATCATAGTCCATTTTGTCCTTGAAAATAATACGCTTCTCCACGCCGCGGTTGTATACGTGGTAATACTCATTGTCTATAAATGGGACTCGCCTACTCATGATTCAAGTATACCACATATATGTTTGAGGTCGAACCTCGAACAGATAACTTCAAAGACATAAGTTTCAAAGAATTGCATAAGTTCCTTTGAAGAAATACTTCTAAGTTTAGGCGACATAATCCAAAGTGGATATTTCTATATTCATAAGAAGTGAAGGTTTATGAGTCAAACCAAGTGAAGCTAGGCCTTCCCCTTCAGTATATAAAGATACAGCATTTTGAATATTATCTTGAAGCTCTTCGAGTGTTTTACTATCAGTAACGATTGGATGACCAATACCACTGGCAACATAATACCCTTCTGGTTCTTTAGTTATTGAAAATTGGATAATACTTTTCATACCTCCATTACATACCTACAAAAAATCAATTGCAAACACCAAAAAACCGCCCTCCGACCAAAGTCGGAGTGGTTTTTTGTTTACTAGCTAGTTTTCAAAAATTATTGCGTATTAGCTTTCGCTCGACTAGCAGGACCGAGAAGTCCGTCTGCGTCGAGACCTACAGATGCTTGCCAAGATTTTGCAACAGCTATAGTCTTTGCGCCACACCATCCGTCTACGGTTAGACCAGCAGATGCTTTAGCATTGAAGTACATTTGCCAGGCTTTACAAGCTTCACCTTTTGTCCCCATTTTTACTAGTCCAAGTCCGAAGGCATACCCTCCAGCTGAAGGAGATGCTGGGATAGCGGGAGTAGGTGCATTACAATTTCGTCCTATTGAAGGGCTGAAAAGATATCCTGACAAACAATCTGTTGGTTGAGTAGTTGTAAGCACAGCAGGAGTTGCTGGTGTAGCCAAAACAACAGAAGCCCTAGGCTTTGACCCACTTGATGTACCACGAGGATTAGTACCAGTAGTAGTCGTCAGAGTACCAGTAGTAGTCGTCAGAGTACCAGTACCAGAAAAGTACGTGTTATTTTTGTACGATGAATTAGAAGCAGTTGAACCCCAAGAGCCAACATACTGCAAATCTCCATCAAGATACAAACTGTCAGCAGTTGAAGCGCCTGTCAATAAAACCAGTACTCCCGAAGAAACAGTCACGTCCCCACCGATAGTGATGCCACTCAAGATAGATTTTGTTCCACTTCCACTCAAACCAAGATTATGATAAGAAACAGCCTTTACTGTCTGAAATCCACCGGTATAGTTTACAGTATTCCCGACTGCTGTAGCAGTGAGACCAGTCACAGACATGCCTCCATCAATATTCAAAATACCAGTTGCACTATTTATAAGCGTACCTCCCCCATCGAGCATAGTAGAGATAGTAAAGGTGCCATTGTTTGTGTAGTTAGAATTAGTAAAAGTCACATTCGGAATAGAGAGACTACCATTGATAGTTCTATCAAAGTTTAGGAAAGTATGGACTCCTACTCCTGCTGTGAATGTACCGTTGTTTGTCACATGACCCAAGAAAGTTACCACGGTTGCACCTGTTTCTGTGAAAGTACCCCCCGAATTTATCAATACATCGCCATTGTGAATCTTGGCACCAGTGCCGTGAGTTAGAGTACCACCATCTTCAATGGTAGTACCTCCGGTGATGTCAAGAGTGTGTGTACTTGTAGTAAATACACCTTCGGTTACCACTAAAGCCTCAAGAATAAGTGAATTACCAAGAAGAGTGGCTGTGCCAGCAGATTTATTTATCACAACGTTGGTATAATTATACGCGCCGACATTCTGTACGCCACTACCATTAAAAGTCACGGTGCTACTGCCACGAGCAAAAGTTCCGCCAGAAGGAAAATGCCCTCCCAGATTAATATTGCTTGCTCCTGTAGAAGTGACTTGAACATTTGCTCCCTCAGTAATAGTCAAAGTAATATTTCCAGTAACATTTATTGTACCTGTGCTTACACTAAGAACTTTGTCTCCACTACCAGCACCGTCATCTATTCCGATGCTTCCAGCAGAAAGTGTGCCGTTGGCGACAGCAAGAGTTGAGTGGTTTGCACCTGCAGTGCTAGCAAAAGTGACAGCACCAGTAACATTGAGAGCGCCTGGGCTCGCAATAGTTATACCATTGGCACCACCAGTTGGATCATTTAAAGTAACTGATGCTAATGCTGGTGTAACTGTGTCTAAAGTAACCACAACACCTGTATTGATAACTACAGTATCACCCACAAGTGGAATACCCCCTGGAGCTGTACAACCAGCATCGTCCCATGTTCCTCCTGCGCTCCAAAGACCTGTAGCGTTTGCGGTACAAGTAGCTGCTGATACATTTGATACACCAAAAGCAAATACCCCGAGCATCACAATCACCAAAGAAAATAAAACATTTTTAAAATTTAATTTCATATTTGTAATTAATTTATAATAAAATTATTATTACAGGATTAATAAGTAATACTTTAATTATACTATCTTCCAAACAAAAAACCACCCCGAAGGGTGGTTTTTTGAATACTTTTTAAGGCGTATTAACCAGAGTTCCTAGACTAGGCGATTAAGCAGCGTCGAGCTCACCAAGTGATACAGGATCAGACTCGAAATCACTCAAGTTGAACGTGTATGAATTAGTTGTAGCTGCGATTGCTGTTGTATCGTATCCAATTGACATTAATGCAAGCTGGAAGAGAAGTTCATCGTTAGCAGCATCATCTGTCAAAGTATTTGACATTGTCGCTGTAAAGGTGAACGTATCTGTATCTCCTTCTTGAACTAACCAAGTAACGTTAGCTGCAGAGTCAGCGTCTGTGCTTGTCAATGCTGCTGCGATAGTCGTGAGAGCTGTCGCGTCAGCGCCTGTGTCTGCACGTGTTGAGAAGAAGTTAACACCACTTCCGTTAGCGTAAGTTCCATCTCCGTCTTCGGTAACTGTACCGTCAACGTAAATATCTGAGCCGAATGATGTGACATCAAACTTGATAGTAAGAGTAACACTATCAGTTGTGTTTTCAATTTCAGCTTGAACAACTGCGCTTTCTTCAACACTTACAAGTTCTACCATAATACCAACATCGTAAACTGCTGATGCTTCACCAGTAACTGTACCAGTTTTATCACCGTCTGCTAGATCTTCACCTGATTCGTCGATAGCATCGAAGCTAGCGAGTTCAGTCTGAGTTTCGCCAAAGACAGCAAGAATTGTGTTACCTGCAGCTAGATCACCAGTGTCAGTAACACCATAGAAGTCAACTGCGACAGTGAAGTCATTGCTGCTTCCTGCGTCAAGAGTAATATCCATGTCTTCGAAGAAGTAAGTTTCAGCTGTACCAACTGTAGTACAGTTTGCTGAGACTGTTAGTAGTTCTTCGACACAGTCTGTTGTCATAGTAACTGAACCAACTTCACTACCATCCAACCATAGAGAGATACCAGAAATCATCTCATCAACGTTGTCCTGACCGCCAGCAACAGTAATGTTTACTGGAAGTGAGTCAAGAGTGACATCTGATTCTCCTTCTATTTCTACATTGAATGACAAGATTTCTACGTCATCAGTGTTATCTGTTGCGTCAACATCGATAACATGAGCGTCGTTGATAGCGTCATCACCGTTTGTGATTTTGAATTCTGTATCAGTTGCAGTTGCAAATGAAGCAAAATCAAATGACTGCTCAAGAGCATCACTATCAGTGTCTTCAGTTGTAACGACACCTTCAGCGTCTTCGAAGCGAACGTTTAGAACGTCAGCTGTCCAAGCGTCAGTGCCGATATCACCTGAGTCAAGATTGTTGAGCGCAGTAACTGCGACTGTAAAGTCCATAGTTTCTCCTGCGTCAATGATTGCTCCATCGAGTGAGATGGATTCTGTCCAAATATCACTTGATTCTGAGAAATCACTTAGATCAGATTCTCCAACCATTTCGCCATCAAGCCAGATTGAAACTGACTCTGCGTAATCATCAAAGTTATCTGAAACTGATGCAGCTGATTGAACGAACTCAACTTTGATTGAAGTAATTTCAACATCAGAGTCGTTGTCAGCTTCAACTTCGAAAGCCAAAACTTCTACATCCTCTTCGTCTTCACCAACTTCTTCATTTGAGAAGTCAGATAGAGAATCGACTGTGATTGAACCAGCACCACCTTCAAGAACACCTGATGTTGTTGGAGTTGTTCCACCAGTACATGAAGCACCAGTAGTTGAACTAAACATTGCACCTGCTGTACATCCAGCTACTGTTGAAGTAGCAGTTGTACATGGTAGTCCAGTAGTAACACTGTAAGCTGTACCAGCTGAACATCCAGCTGAATAAACCATTGTTGAACCGTCTGTCATTGCTGACAAAGCTGTTCCAGTGTTGATTCCAACGATACCGTCAGAAGTCAAACCTTTTGCTGCTTGGAAAGCCATAACTGAGGCCTTTGTAAGAGAGCCGAAGTACATAGATTCCATTCCTGGAGATCCAGCACCTGTAGTAGCAACCAAGAATCCTCCGCCGTTAAGAGTCTGTTGTAGACTCATAACCTGAGAACCTGTTGAACCCATTTTAAGGGTTGTTGTGTGAACGTAAGCAGCATTTGCTTTAACACCTGCGAAGGCGATAACAGCAAAGACAGCAACGATCGCTATTTTTGAAAATTTGCTCATAATAAAATTATTTTTATAACCGCAACGTTATTTGGTTAGTTTCGACGAACTAAATAGTGTGCGGGTGGTAGCCATCTCTCATTCCTTTTATTGAAACGAAAGTACTACCGTGCTCGATATATTTTCTTCATACTTTAAATTATGAAGAATATCTGCCTTGTCGACACGGCGGATTGATTGAAAGAGTTGAAAGTTCAAAGCTCAAAGTCAAAAGCAAATGCCCAAAACTAAAAGCAATGAAATCCAGCTTATCCAATCAATATCACTTTCCTATCCAAAGTGACAAATGTGCGAAACTACCATAAGGGTATTTGCGCACGGACATTATATCCATACTCCCATAGAAATGCAAGATGGATACAATAAGGAAAGCGCTACATGCTTGTGTGACTATTTCACACATACAAAATAACGACTTTCTCTATGAATTATGACACCCGAGCAGGTGAAATATGACAATTGTGGGGATTTAGGCGAGAGAGTACCTTGCCCAGCGCTTTTCTCCTCGACGAACAATTACCCCTTCTGCTATAAGCGACATGAGCTCCCTCTGGAGGGTCTTGTCGCTTAGATTTGGGATCACGTCTTTGATGTCGTTGAGACCGACAATTTTCCTTTGTTTCAAGAGGCGAATGATAGATTCACGACGAATATGACGCATTGCTAGATCCTTTTGACTCGTGTCTGACGTTTTGATTCTCTGTTCGTTCCGGACGACTGGCTTGTCGCTTACAGTAGACAGAGAAGTATTGGTTTTCTCTTCAATTGATGATTTTGCTGTATCAGTGATTTCGTCTCCAAAAAGTCTTCCCAAACCAAGTGACGCAGTGTCAGATTCTGTTGTATACGGACCAAATGTTTTCACACTCAATGTCGCGACAGAAGACTTGATTTTGTTGATTTCTATGAAAAGTATCTCTGCGTTTGTGGTTGAGATAACAGCAGAGCCGGAAGCTATGTGAAGGAGATTCGTCACGACCTCTAGGTTGACACTTATCTCATGAAAAGGTGTATTGGTGCGTTCAGAAATCGTGCTTTTGGACAAAGAAATGGAGAGCGCGAGCACGGCTTTCCTAAGCTCCTGTCGCATAGGATCCTGCACGTCTATATGGTCAGTGACGTAGTATATAGCTGTGCTGATCTGTGTCCCCTTCTTTATTATAAAGGATAGAATAGTAGCCTTATTTTCCAAGGTATTTGGATTACTAAGCGACACCTCTAAGGCACTTTGACCTTTGGAATTTTCACCTGTTTGTATGTCGTTTTGAGTTTTGATATCAGTCATGTGAATGTCGTTTATAGTTGAGAGTATACTCCGTAGCATGTAAAATGCAAGGAGTGGCAGGCACAAAGGATGATGCCTGATATGTAGAGTAAAATGATAAAAGCCCCAGATAGGAGGTGAAAGTCCTGAAGGCAAAGTTTGATTTGGCAACACACTCCTGCCGTTGCGTAATTTTTTGTTAAAAATTCGCTCTTTCTCGGATTGTTATACTGCGAAAGACGGCAGAAGAGGGTTTGCCTGATTGTATAAATAAAACATCATAATTTAATTCATTATCCCTGTTTCCTCATGTTATAATTGACAAACATATGTCCAGAAAAAAAGATTTGAAACGGGAAAGCACGAAGGAGAAACGGAAATCAAAACCATCAATTAAAGAAGAAACACGGCGCGGTATTTGGAGTCTTATTTTTTTTGTTTTGGCGATTTTTACTCTCCTCACTCTGTTTGGAAAAGGTGGTATCGGAGGCGGATACTACCGTCAAGGACTGCATGCTGTATTTGGTATTGTGTTCTACATTCTCCCAATCATTTTCGCGGTACTCGGAATGACATTCGCCAAATCAAAAGAATTCGAGATTGGCAAAAGGAAAGGAATTGTCCTTTTTGTGTTGCTCGGAAGCATGCTGGGGATTGTCGCAACCGCTTCCCCTCACGAAGGTGGTGGGTACCTCGGACTCGTATTTTCATATCCGATTGTGGCACTTTTTGACAGCGTCGCAGCAACTATCATCCTCGGCGCTATCCTCATCGCGTGCCTTCTCATATTCTTCGATGAAATACCAAACTTCTCATCACTCGTTGATAGACTCATGGCATATTTGCAAAAACCTCTTTTTGGAAAAAAGAAAGACTCTATTGTCACTGGCATTGAAGCTGAAATCCCTTCTCTTCTTGAGAAAGCACCTCAACCAAAGGAGGCCGTAGTAGAAGTGTCGACCGAAAGGACTCTGTCCGAGCCTGAACAAAATGTCAAAAGTGAGAAAAAAGCAAAGGATGAGGACGGCTACGAGAAAGCATTTATTGCACATAGCGAATACGTTTTACCACCACTCTCTCTTCTCGAAGGTGACAAGGGGAAGCCGAATGTCGGTGACATCAAAGCAAATGCCAACATCATCAAACGCACGCTCGCAAACTTCGGGATATTGGTTGAGATGGACGAAATCACTATCGGCCCCTCAGTCACACGCTACGCTCTCAAACCAGCAGAAGGCGTGAAGCTCTCAAGGATACTCACACTACAAAACGACCTTGCTCTCGCTCTCGCTGCTCACCCTATCCGTATCGAGGCCCCTATCCCAGGCAAATCTCTTGTCGGTATTGAAATCCCAAATAGAATCAAATCAACTGTTGGTCTTGCGACCATGCTTGCTGACAGCGATTTTGCCAAAAACCCGAAGCCACTTCTCATCGCTCTCGGCAAAGGCCTCTCTGGCAAAGCCGTCTTCGGAAATCTCGCCAAAATGCCTCATGCGCTCATTGCTGGAACGACAGGCTCAGGAAAATCTGTCACCATACACTCTATTATTACATCTCTCCTTTACAGGAATGGCCCTGATGATTTGCGATTTATATTCGTGGATCCCAAGCGTGTAGAGCTCACACTATATAATGGTATTCCTCACCTCCTCTCCCCTGTCATCACTGATGCAAAGAAATGTATTCTCTCGCTCAAATGGGCTGCAAAGGAAATGGATAGACGCTACGATATCTTGGAGAAGAATTCTGTGCGTGACATCGCCTCATACCACGCAAATGTTTTGACCAAAAAATCCAAGGGGCAGGCAAAGGATGAAGAGGAGATGGATCGCATGCCATACATCGTCGTTATCATCGATGAGCTTGCGGACATCATGCAGGCATACCCAAGAGAACTCGAGAGTGCCATCGTGCGCCTCGCACAAATGTCGCGCGCAGTTGGTATCCACCTGATTCTCTCAACGCAACGTCCGAGTGTGAACGTGATCACGGGTCTTATCAAAGCAAACGTGCCGACACGCGTTGCTCTCCAAGTCTCTTCTCAAATCGATTCTCGAACCATCCTCGACATGGGTGGTGCTGAGAAACTCCTCGGAGCCGGTGACATGCTCTATCTCTCTGGAGAAATGTCTCAACCAAATCGTTTGCAGTCAGCGTTCATAGGAGAGGAAGAAGTAAAGCGTGTGGTAAAGTTCATCAAAGATAATTCTGGCGAGATGCTTCCGGGGGGAGAAATAGCATTCTCTGGTACAGTTTCGACTGAACGCAATCCCCTTTTTGAAGCAACTATCGACAACAATAGTGAGGATGATGATGAACTGTACGAGGATGCACGCCAAATAGTCATCGACGCAGGAAAAGCTTCAACATCATACTTGCAAAGAAAATTGAATGTTGGCTATGCTCGCGCAGCACGTTTGATTGATATACTGGAAGAACGTGGTGTTGTAGGGCCTGGATCAGGCGCAAAACCACGCGAAGTGTACGAGAAACCTATCGATGTTGCAAAAGAAACATTTAACAAAGAAGCCGGAGGAACTGCATGAACCAACAACACTCAATAAAATGGAATCTGTATTGGATTAGTATTCCCGTGATACTCATTGTTTTGTACGGAATATTTGAGGCGAGAGTCTTGTTAGGAAGTTTTCGTTTGGAAATTGCTGGCGTCACAAATGGACAAATAGCATCTGATCCACTTATTCCCATATCTGGAGTCGCTCACCACGCATCGATTATTCGCGTCAATGATAGAGTCATCTCTCAGGGAGTAGACGGAAGTTTTGAAGATACACTGTTGCTTGCACGAGGAATAAATGTGATATCATTTGAAGCAGAAAATCGCTTTGGAAAGAAGATCTACAAAACCTATACTGTTTTGTATAGGGAACAAGTTTAAATTAAAAGTTATTAGTTAATATAATGCTAGCGCCTATCGGCCTAATGCCTAAAGCCTAGTCACACGCATATGGCATTCACCAAAAAGAAGACAATTAAAGAATCAAAGGCAGTTTCCCAAAATGGTCGCGGTATCGAAGATACAATCAAATCTATCCAAACAAAATTCGGCGAAGGAGCCATTATGAAGCTTGGTGATGCGCCAAAGGTGGATATCGCCGCTATCTCGACTGGCTCTATCGGTCTCGACATGGCCCTCGGCATCGGTGGTGTTCCCCGTGGACGCATCATCGAAATATTTGGACCGGAGTCATCTGGAAAAACCACTCTGTCACTCCACATCGTTTCTGAAGCACAGAAAGCAGGCGGTATTTGCGCCTTTATCGACGCTGAGCACGCGATGGATCCTGTCTACTCCAAAAACTTGGGTGTCAAAACTGACGAACTCCTTATCTCTCAGCCTGACACAGGTGAGCAGGCACTCGAGATCTGTGAGACATTGGTGCGAAGTGGCAAAATAGACGTTATCGTCATCGACTCTGTTGCAGCGCTCACACCAAAAGACGAAATCGAAGGCGACATGGGTGCTCAGCACGTAGGTAAACAAGCGCGTCTCATGTCTCAAGCATTACGAAAACTAACTGCAATCGTTGCCAAATCGAAGACCACAGTGATCTTCATCAACCAAATCCGTATGCAGATAGGTGTGATGTTCGGTAATCCTGAAACAACTCCGGGAGGAAAGGCTCTCAAGTTCTATACCTCCGTCCGCCTCGACATCCGTCGTATCGCTCAAATCAAAAAAGGTGAAGAAATAGTCGGTGGTCGCACGCGCGTGAAGGTGGTAAAGAACAAAGTCGC
The DNA here is from genome assembly GCA_964606295.1 of uncultured Candidatus Saccharibacteria bacterium. GTDB lineage: Bacteria > Patescibacteriota > Minisyncoccia > Phycocordibacterales > UBA9973 > JAGOPB01. The sequence goes on along the minus strand of CAZSFR010000002.1, from coordinate 20,065 downwards.
GGCTCCATTCAAACAAACTGAATTCGATATCATTTACGGTGAAGGAATCTCACGTGAAGGAGAAATCATGGCACTCGGCGAGAAGATCGGTATCGTAAAAAAGAGCGGTGCGTCGTATTCATATATAGACAAAGCTGGCGCAGAACAGAAAATGGAGCGAGGATATGATGCAACACGCCAGTTCCTCAAATCAAACAAGAAAATCGCAGATGACCTCATGAAAGAAATCAAGAAACGCTTTGGTGAAATCCAAGTCTCGGTTGCGGGAGGAAGTGCTGATGAATAATACTCGAGGTTCGACCTCGAGTATAAAAAGCCACCCAAGAGCAAAGGGTGGTTTTGTTTTATAAATTATTTATTATGTTTCTTCTTCGTACAGTAAATCACTATCTAGCGCTACCGATGGCCTGTCGTTCGTATAAAGAAGAAAATATAGTGCGAGTGCAATATATTGCCCTATCATAAACACCGAGCGGTTGATGGAATAGACAGCGGGAAGCCAGAAGAGTCCGTTTACATTTATCATCTCAGTAAAGGAAATTGCGATGCCAAATGCAATGGCGATTGAAAATGGAGAAACGACTGATAGATTACTGAGTGTGTCGTCAGAAAATTTCTTATGCCGATCGCGTATTAACTTGTACTTTATTCCCCTTCTGATAAGCGCACAATGAGTAATCGAGAAAATAATTGATATACAAAATGCACCGATGGACAATAACGCAGTCTTCGAAAAATCATCTGCTTCAACTAGTATCGGTCGCCATCCTTTTACAACAAAAAGTGTGGCCAAGAAAAACGTAATGTAATCAAAAACATAGAATTTGAATACCCGACTCCAGATAAATCCTGCTATCTTTTTCATAATAACGAGTTTAATTTTCTCAACAATACTCCTATTTTTGCTCTAAAGCAAATAAAAATCGCTGGTCACATACATGTGAACCAGCGAAATATGTTGAGAGATTTGTTCCAAAAAATCCAGTGGGCATAGCCACACTGGAATACTATATTTTTCTCTCATACAATTGTTGTATCACACGGTTCTTGCCTGCAAGAAACGCTCCGCAGGAAAATCCTTCCAAATAAATGTGCTTGTGTCGGAAGAATGTCGCCGGATACCCCAGTTGCTCATAGCCACCACCTTTCCACGTTTTCAGCAGATGATGATCCCAGTGTCGCAACGTCGGAATGTAGTGCGCTGTTATATCTTCTTCTCGAACGAGCCTGAAAAAAGGTTTGGATGCTCGCGCAAGCATTTTTGGAGAATTCATAGAGGCGCCAGGAAAAATTACTTTGTCCAAAAAACGATTTCCTTCGTACTCTTGACGATCCGCGACAATAGCCTGGAGGTACAGTTTTGCACCACCCGATGTCACTTCATGAAGCAAGGCGAAGTATTCCATGAGGTGTCGAGCACCGACGGACTCGATCATTTCAACCGATGTGACTGCGGAGTACCTTCCTTTCATTTTTGTATAATCGTCATGGATGAATGCGATCGGAATTCCAGCTTTTTGAGATAGCATGCGGGCTGTCTCTATGTGCCCGATGCTATTTGAAAGCCCTGTCACCTGCGCACCGGTAGTTTTGTGTATATGACGAAGCAATCCACCATATCCACAGCCGACATCAAGAACAGAGTCTTTTTCTGTGAGCCCGAGCCATTCAACCACCCTCTGCAATTTTCTTTCCTGTGCTTTTTCCAAAACCACCATCTCGCATTTCTCTCTTTCCTCTGGTTCAAAAAGTGCGGATGTGTAAACTCCCTCAGTCCCGAGCATCTTGGAGTAGAACTCATACGGTAGGTCGTAATGCTCCTTAGCAATTCGTATACGCCTTTTTTCTGACTGAAGATCAATCATTCTCGCTTTCAAACGAAATGGTAAATCGAGTAGCTGAACGATCCATGACTGGTCTACACCACTACGAATCAGTTTTTCGACCAAGAGGTCGGTGCGTCTGCATTCCCACCAGCCCTTTCCATAGCTTTCCCCAAAACCAAGAGAGGCTTTGGTTGCGACCGCTTTGTAAAAGAGGTCATTTTTGACTTCAATATCATAATCATGATATCCGTCGAATCCTATACCAGCTTTTCCAAAAAGATGCTGAACAATATTTTTGTACATATTGATTTTAGTTTGTTAAAGGTTTATTTATGCTTATCCTACACTGTTTCCACCGTCTTGCAAATATGCCTCTTTTTGGCTAGAATTGCCCTATCCTTATTGGATATTTACTACTTTGGCCTCCGGCCTCTATCCTCATAACTTTTTATGGCCCTACTCGAATACAACGAAATCCGAACTGGCAAAGTCATCGTCTACAACAACGAACCCTGCGTCGTCCTCGACAATCATGTCGCCCGCACTCAACAACGTAAACCACAAAATCAGGTAAAACTAAAAAGTCTAGTGAGTGGTCGCACATACAACGAAACTTTCCGTTCTTCTGATACTGCACCTGAGGCTGATGTCAGCAAAGGTGAAGCAAAGTTTTTGTTCGCAAACAAAGGCGAGTACTGGTTCTGCAGTCCTGCAAATCCGGCAAATCGTTTTCAACTGTCGGAAGAACTTATCGCGACTGCACAAAAATTTTTGAAACCAAACATGCTTGTGACGACTCTCGTATATGAAAACGAAGATGATGAAGAACAAATCATTGGAGTGAAACTTCCCATCAAGATGGAATTTACAGTCAAAGACGCTCCGCCAAACGTCAAAGGCGATACAGCAACCGGTGGCAACAAACTGGTAATTCTCGAAAACGGGACATCTCTCCTTACTCCTCTTTTCATAGAAGTTGGTGATAAAATAATTGTGAATACTGAAACGGGAGATTACGTCGAGCGAGCATAGCCGATTGTCTTACTGTGGATAGTGGCTACAAAAAAATCCCCATACGGGGATTTTTTGATTGACACGGTCAATATTGTAACTGCCAACTATCGTGCGATATAAGGCAAAAGCCCCATAAATCTCGCTCGTTTGACTGCTTCTGCAAGTGCACGCTGATTCTTCGCAGTAAGCCCTGTGCGACGACGACTCTGGATACGGCCGTTTGGTGTCAAGAATTTCTTCATGATTTCAGTATCCTTGTAGTCGACGTATCTTAAATTGTTTGTAGTGAAAAAATCTTGTTTCATAGTTAGACTTTAGGCTTTAGCATTTTGCAAATGACTGGTGGCCTAGTTGGTTGTTAAAACGGTATATCTTCCAAATTACTCTCGTCGCTCGGATATTCAATCGTATCAAGTCCGATATCTTGTGCGTCTGCTTTCGGTGCATCTCCTTTTTCTTCGTCCTTGCGATATACTCGCGTTCCCTCTCCACCTTGCACAGCTGGTCGTGGACCAAACTGGAAACTTTCAAGGACAACTTCGGTACGATACTTCTTTGTTCCATCACTTGCATCCCAACTTCGTGTCTGCATGCGACCTTCAACATAGAGTAATGAGCCCTTACGTGAATACTGCGCGATGATTTCGGCTGGTCGACCAAACGAGACGACATTGTGGAACTCCGCTGATTCCTTCTTCGCGCCACTTTGATCTTTCCACGCACGATTGGTGACGATAGAGAATGTAACGACCTTAATTCCTGATGGCAATGATTTGAGCTCAGGATCACGAGTGAGATTACCGAGTAGGGTGACTTTGTTGATATACATAATTGTGTGTGTTGTTAACTTTTAGACGACTACTTTTTCTTCGGAGACAAGCGCGTCGATCTGCTTGTCCACTTCTTCTTTGTTTATAGGAACCGATGACTCCTCTCGGTGGGAGTGACGTCGTCCGCCAGTACTCTCCATTTTTTCCTTGAGCTTCTTCGGCGCAAGCGTATTCTCCTTAACTGTTTTGATAATAATAAATCTAATAAGTGATTTCTCATTGTCGAATGCGTCCTTGAGAACAGCAATTTTGCCTTTCTCGAGTTCGAACTTAATCCAACCGAAGTAAGCTTCGCGATACGTCTGGTGTTTGTGATCTATCTCCTTATCCATGGGATAAGCAAGAGCCATTTTGGCCGGAAGGTTGTCAGATATTGGATTGCCTCCTGCATCCTCAATCATGCCCTTGAGGGCAGAAAATGAAGCTGGTGCGCCTTCGTCTCCTACATCTGGTACGAGCAAAAACCCAAACTCGTACACCTCGCTTTTAATATCAATATCTTTATCCATGGGGCAAATACTAGCAAACGAAAGGCTACTTGTCAAAAAAGTCACTACACACCAAAAACCCTTTTCGTGTTGGCCAAAAGCGCTTTTCTGACCGTTTCCTCATCATCGCCCCTTATTATTGAAACCATTTTGGCTATTTCAATCACATAAAAAGGCTCATTTCGCTTCCCTCGGTATGGCAACGGCGTAGCATAGGGAGCATCTGTTTCAACCATAATACTCTCTAGTGGCAGGAAACGAATCAGCTCGTCATAATCGCGAGCGAATGTAATAGGGCCATCGAACGACATTGTCCCTCCAATAGCGAGAATATTTTTGGCTGTTTCGATATTGCCGGAGAAAAAATGAAAGTTCACTTTCAGATCATTTCCATTATTCATTTTCAATTTTTCATTTTTGATTATTTCTATCACGTCTTCATAAGCATCCATTGTCCCCTTCGATGGTCGCGCATGGATCATGAGAGGCTTTCTCACTTCTTGCGCGAGACGGATGTGTTCAAGAAAAACTTTTTTTTGCTTTTCAACTGAGTCATGATTGTCATCATTATGTTCTTTGTGATAATAATCGAGTCCCGTTTCCCCTATCGCAAGCACCTTGGGATTCTTCGCAAGAGCGAGATAATAATCGTAATCAAACTCCTCACCTCGGGAAGTAAATTCTTTCCCTCCTTCACCGAGCTCTGCTTCATCGTGGAAGGATTTGCCACAATGTATCGGGTGGACACCAATACATGCATAACAATTGTCATATTTCTCCGCAATCTCTATAGCCTTTTTACTCGTATCCTTCTGCGTGCCAACATTCATCATCAAAACTCCCGCATCTCGTGCGCGCTTGATCACCTCTTCCCTGTCTTCGTCGAAAACAGCGAAATTGACATGTGTGTGGATGTCGAAATAGCAAGGTTTCATATCATAAAAATCTCTTTTCCAAAAATGCTTTTATTTTGGGTCGTAGTGTGAGCATTTTTGCCTCTTCATACGTAAGCCATCTATATTCATCATGTTCCCAACTTATTGCCACATCTTCAGAAGAAGTAATGCATTCGTAAAACACTGTTAGTATTGTTTCGTCTGGCTGATAATCAAGATATACAAATATGGATTCAAGATTTGAAACATCCATCCCTGATTCTTCTTTTACTTCACGAATTGCACTTTGGATAAGTTGTTCACTCTGCTCGACGTCTCCTCCTGCCAAATCCCACGTCAGTGGACCATACGGTGCTGTTTTCCCTCGAAGAAGCATCAAAAACTTTGTTTTTTCAGAATTCCAGACTAAAACTTTTGTACAGACAATCGCTTTTACAATACTCTCTTCTTTATTCATGTTATTTTCTCAAAAATAGAGGCACGCTCGGCTTTTTGTTGAGTTTAATCTGTTTCTTCAAATACACATTTGTTTCAGGCATGATCGGATTCAACATTCGAACGATTGTATAGAGTTCGACGACGAGCTCGGAAATAATCTTCTTTCCTTTTTCCAAATCCACCTTCACCACTTTGAATGGTTCTTCTTTCTGAATTTTCTCGTCAAGAGCGTGGATGCGCGACCATACCAATGCGCATGCTTTTTGCACATCATACTCCCGCATATGTGTATGAAATTCTTCTGGTATAGAGTTTTCTGGAATCTCCGGAATATTCTCTAAATACTTTTCCGAGAGCGTCAGTATTCTCGAAGCAAGGTTGCCAATACCATTTGCGAGTCCAGAATTGTATGCATCTTTGAATCTTTCGACAGTAAACGGGCTGTCTTCAAAGCTTGAAACTTCTTTAAGGAGGAAGAAGCGGAGCGCGTCGATACCGTACTCTCTCGCGATTTCTTTCGGGTCAACCACGTTTCCTATAGTTTTGGACATCTTGAGTCCGCCGTCGGCGGTGATGAAGCCGTTGACAACTATCTGGTGAGAGTTGGGTAGTCCTGCGGCCATGAGCATCGCCTGCCACATGGCACCTTGGAAGCGAGTGTTGTCCTTCCCGCAATATTGGGTTGGTGTGCCGTTGACCCAGTATTTTGTAAAGAGGTCGTCTTCAAGCCCAAACCCTGCGTCTTCGGCATGTCCGTCCGAAGGTCCGGGGGACGTTTTGGGCCAGCCCAATGTCGAAATATAGTTGACGAGGGCGTCAAACCATACATACATCACATGATCAGGATTTTCTGGTACTTCTATCCCCCACGGCATTTTTGTTTTCAATCGAGAAATGGAAAAGTCCTCGAGTCCGCGTTCAACAAACGCCTTGATTTCGTTGAAACGAAATTCTGGGATAATAAATGAAGGATTCTTTTGATAGAAGGCCAAAAGTCTGTCGCCAAAGGCAGAATATTTGAAGAAGTAATTTTCTTCATTGATTATTTCTAACTGGAGATTTGGGTGATCAGGGCAAAGTCCGTCGACAAGCTCCGAATCCGTCTTTTCACTTTCACACCCGATGCAGTATTTTGTCTGGTAATTTTTCTTGTAAATAAAACCATTTGCATCGACTCGACGCCAAAATTCCTGCGCAGACGACACATGGTGAGAGTCTGACGTGCGGGTAAAGTGGATATCATCTTTGACACCAAAGAGCTTCACCGACTCGTAAAACTTCTCAACATTCATATCGACAAATGCTTGCACATTCATTCTTTCCTTTTCAGCTGTTTTGAAAATCTTGCTTCCATGCTCATCAGTACCAGAGTTGAAGAAGACGTCCTCGCCTAAAAGTGCATGGTAGCGTGCAATCGCATCTGCTCTAATAAATTCAAGAGCATGCCCCATATGAAGTTCCGCATTCACATAAGGCAGAGTTGTGGTTATGTAGAACGGTTTAGGCATTGTCGCGTTCCTCCTTTTCGAAGAATTTCTTTTTTTCTACATCGGATAAAAGTTCAAGCAAAAATACAGCGACAGGCATCGCGAGAATAAGTCCCCAGAAACCGCCGAGCGTTACGCCGGAGAGTAGCGAGAGTATAACAATGAGTGGAGGCACGCCAGTCACCCGCCGGACAATTATAGGCACGAGTATGTAGTTCTCGATTTGTTGTAATACGATGAAAAGACCGAGAGTCATAAGTCCCGCCGACGTCCCTCCTCCCGCAAAGGCAAGCGCGACAGCTGGAATAGTCGCAAGAATAGTTCCAAATGGTATAAGCTCGAGTACTGCTGTGATTATGGCGAGAATGAGAGCATACGGGACATGGAGAATCGTCAATCCGATAAATGCCAAAACACCAACAATCAATCCGAGCAACATCTGACCTTGGACCCATCGAGAAATCTTGGCACGTGTTCTATGCCAGAGCGATATAACATACGCCTCTTGTCGTAAAGGCGTGATGATGCGAAGAAATTTCTCGATTCCCCTGTCTTCCACAGAAAGGTAGAATGAAATTACGAATATGAGGATAACATTTACTATACCGCCGAAAAGATTTGAAAGCGTGTGGAAGAATCCTTGCGATGCGCCCTCAGAGAATGTGGTGATTGCTGTGATTACATTTTCTATTGAGAAAGATCCACTTCTAATGCCGGAGGATTCGCCAATTGCATTACCAACATTCGTAATCTCTCCTGCGTTGGGAAAATATTTTGCAATGAGATTTGCGAGTTCTTTTAGTTGTTCCAGAAAGATAGGAATGAACAAATAGAAAATACCGGCGAGGACTAACATCGAGAAAAGGTAAATGAGGATGACTGCAAACGTGCGTTTGATACCCCACTTGCGGAAACGCATAACCCCTGATTCAACGAACGACGCTATAACAATAGAGACCAAAATTATCAGCATTAAGTTGCGAAGATAATAGAGAACAATAAGGAGGAGCCCGAACAAAATCACTCTAATGATGCTTTTGCTCGAAATATCCACAATGGTTCTCGACTGATTTTCCATAGGCAAAGTATACCCTCCGGCCAACATTTTTCAAAGTAAAAATGAGGAGCCGTATACCACCACTCAAAAGGCATTTTACTCGTACGAAAGGGATCAGATCTCCAAAAGCTTAAGGAAACGTTCAGTTTCGCTCTTCTCGTAGGGGCCTATTAGTGCAAGATTGAGAGATTTATTTTGCCAGATTTCTTTGGCGACTCGTTGTATGTCATCTGCGGTTACACGTCTAACTCTTTCTGCTATTTCTTCGACTGTTCTAAGCGGGCGATTGAGAATTTCTTGGGAACCATAAAACTGTGCGAAGGCATCAGAAGATTCAAGTTCAAGCATCATGTTTCCGATGAGATATTCTTTTACTCGCTCAAGTTCGTCCTCACCAACTTTCTCCTCCTTCATCATTTGACATGCTTTGACCACCTCACTCACAATCATGTCCACCCGCGAACTATCTGCACCAACAGCTATCTCGATAAATCCATGATCAGTAAATGGATCATTCATCCCTCGCACGTAGTAGCATGCGCCGAGGTCTTCGCGAAGCCTTTGAAATAATCGAGACGACATCCCACCAGCAAGTATAGTTGCCATGACCGAAACAACTGGCGTCCGATCCTCATCTGTAATAGGAAATGCTCTCGTACCGAAAACAAAATGTGTTTGATCTGTCTTTTTTTCTGCAATCAAAACTGTCGGTGCGCTTTGTGAATCTATCACCTTTTGCTTTCCATCTTTCTCGCCATGCTCCATTTTCGAAAAGTATTCCTCTACTTTTGACTCTGCATCATCACCACTTATTCCACCTGAAATAATCACGACTGTTGCTGATGGAACATAATGTGCTTTGTGATAACGTATGAAATCATCACGTTTGAAGCTTCGAACTGTATCCGCAGTACCTGTAATGCTCCATCCGGCAGGAGTGTCTTTGTACAAAAGTTTCATGAAAAGCTCCTGCACTTTTCGGTGTGGCATATCTTCATACATATTTATTTCTTCGACAATGACCCCTTTTTCTTTTTCAATTTCTTCTTCTGGAAAAGTCGAATGCAGGTATACGTCGGCGATAACATCCATGAGCTTCGCGAAATGTTTTACCGCACCTTTGGCATAGTAACCAGTATATTCATGTGATGTAAATGCATTTGATTGTGCGCCGAGCCCATCGAGCTCGCGAGAAATATCCATTGCACTCGGGCGCTTCGTTGTCCCTTTGAAACACATGTGTTCGAGGAAATGCGACAAACCATTCTCCTCCTTTTTTTCATATTTTGATCCGGTTTCGACGAGAACAGTCACTGTCACTGTCGGATTGTCCTTCATCGGCACGACAATAAGTCGCAAGCCGTTGGGAAGAACTTTTCTGATGGGTTTCATATCCTCTCATCCTAATAGAATGACTCACTTTTGGCAAATACTGTGAAGATGGCAACATTTGGGGGGCTTCGCAAATACGCATTTGACAATAAATCCGCTGGGGAGTTTACTTAATGAAACTACACTTTATGAAAAATTTATTTTTACCTATTCTTTTTCTTGCTCTTCCTCTTCTCGGGAAAGGTCAGAAAACGGATTCATTAAAAAATCTGTACGTAGACTACACACGGGGATATATCCGTATCAGTAGCTATGTTGGAATCAAAGATTCCTACGTTGCAAGCAAAATCCTTCTCGGTACAAACGCAGAGGTGTTGCTTGATTTAAAAAACCCTCACTTTGCTATTGGAGCGAAAGCGATGCTCTACCGAAAGATAGACCCAATTTTCTTTGACGTAAAAAACAAATTTGATGTCGGATTTGCAACAATTGGGTATTCTCCTTTTCTCAATCAAAATTTAATTCTAATTGGGGGAATCGGTTTAGACTCGCATTCTAATCCTGCAAGTACTTACACAGCTCGTTACCTTATTGATTCGCTATGGCATCGTCCGATAAGCATAAACTTCGAAAGTTCGTTGACGCTTATGAAAAACAATATGGATTATTCAGTACTCACATTTGTGGGATCCCATGGATACTTCATCGGTGGATACTTGAGCAACAATATGGTAAACGGTTTGTGTTTTGGAGCATACGAGCAATGGATGATGCTGCAATTCACCGTACGGCGTGACCGAATCGAAGAACAGAACTTCTATTCTGGTACATGCCAACTGGAATTGCGCTTTCCCTTGATGCGGAAAGAACCAAAATTAATTTATATTTACAAATAAACCCGGAACAATTCCGGGCTTTTTTATTTCAAAAAACTATTTTACGAGAGCCTGTCTTTGATATACGAAACAAGTGAACTTGCTGGAAGTCTCTCCTGATGTCCGCTATCGCGTTCACGCACAGTGACTGTATCATCTTCCAAAGTATCGAAGTCAATCACAATACACCACGGCGTGCCGATCTCATCTTGTCTGCGGTAACGCTTGCCAATATTGCCGTTGTCATCCCACATAACGCGACCAAACTCAGTTTTGAGTATGCCGAAAACTTCTCTCGCCTTTTCGACAAGTTCGGGTTTGTTTTTGAGTAGTGGAGATACGGCACAAATAACAGGAGCAACTTTCGGATCAAACTTCAGATACGTTCGGATGTCGGTTGCACCGGGAGCCACGTCTTCGCGATACGCAGACACCAAGAGCGCGAGAATCGTGCGGTCGAGTCCAAAGGATGGCTCTATCGCATGAGGAATGAATTTTTCTCTTGTTTCTTCGTCGAGGTATTCCAATGTCACCCCACTCTCCTCTTGATGCTTGGTGAGGTCAAAGTTTGTACGATACGCGAGACCATAGAGTTCCTTTCTACCGAAAGGAAAATCAAATTCGAAATCGATGGTGCGCTTGGAATAGTGAGCTCTGTCTTCAGGTAGAACCTCAAGCTCGTGCACGAGTTCTTTATCAATACCGACAAGATCCATCCATTCGAGAATTTCTTCTCTCCAGTAGTCAAAGTACTTTTCCCAATCACTTTCGCGGACGAAATATTCGAATTCCATCAGATTGAACTCGCGTGTTCGAAATGTGAAATCACGAGGAGTAATCTCATTTCTAAAAGCGCGTCCTATCTGTGCGATACCAAACGGAAGTTTCGGGTGGATCGAGTCCATGACGTTTTTATAATTGACGAACATCGCTTGTGCGTTCTCTGGGCGAAGATAAATCGTATCTGACGTCTCCTCCACTGCACCAATTTGGGTCTTGAACATCATGTTATATTGACGCACATCAGTCCAATCTCTTTTACCACAAGAAGGGCAAACAATATCCTGCCCGCTTTTAAATTTTGCGGACATTTGCTCAATTGTTGCACCAGCAACACCTGTCTTACCGAGTGATTCAAGAACTTGATCAGCACGAAATCTACTTTTACAATTTTTACACTCTACAAGCGGATCGGTAAATCCTGCCACATGTCCTGATGCTTCCCATATTTTAGAATTCATAAGAATTGCACTTTCGAGGCCAAACATATCTTCTCTACCGTCAACAAATTTTTTCCACCAGAGATTTTCTATATTCTTTTTGAGAGCTACGCCAAACGGACCGTAGTCCCATGTGCCCGCCAATCCTCCGTAAAGCTCTGAGCCGGGGAAGATAAATCCACGCCTTTTGCAAAGCGAGATTATCTTTTCCATTTTATTTTCTTCTGTGTTGTCTTTCATAGTTTAATTCGTTACCCTCCACTCACTCTCTATAGACCCCGGCTCCCCTGTAAGCCTTGTCGTAAGAGCTCCCCAAGTCGATTGGAGATATGTACCAGTGAAGCTGTCTGTGCCAGCCAAAGCAGGTTTTGTGACCAATTCAGGTATCTTACCTACTTGTTCAGTCGATGGCAAGAATTCTACTTGGAACGAAGCCTCTCGCACCCCTGTACTATACCCCGACCCACGCGCTACCGTCCCCAATCGCCATGATATTTCTCTTGTATTTGCATTGTAAAGAACTGTTTCATTCGCTGGAGAAATAGCCCCTTTCCATGTGACATAAAGTGGTAACGTTGCTTTGACTGTCGCATCGGTTACCGAGTTCGCTGAACTGGTAACATTCCACGTAATCGTATACGTCGTTGGCATGCCGACTCGTGGCGGAATAGCACCCGTATTCGCAAACGGACCTGTAGCATAAAGTGTTCTTCCTGAAAGTTCAAGTGCGGTATTCAAATGGAATGATACTGAATTTACTTTTTCAACAGTTTCAGGAATATTGCCATCGAGTGATTGATTTCCACGAATAGAAACTTCAATATTGACTTCTGGGTCATTGATAACAGAACTCCCTATGGCCAATGGTTTTGGTGTGAATTTGAAATTGAAGCTGTCGCTTGTTCCAGGTTCGACAACACGAAGAGTCTTGTTCGTTTTTTCGTACCACGTGAGTTCGTTGGTGTTTGAATCAAAGAAAGCATTATCCGCAGAAACTTTTGTCGGGTCAAAGGCATTGCCTGAAAATCTCGCCACAATTTGTACGTTATTTATTTTGATCGGAAGATTGTTCTTCCAATTGATGTCTGCGGTTATCTCTTTTCCACTTGAAACAATGAAAGTGTCTCCGTTTGTATCAGCATAAAATATTTCTGCATCCAAAAATGGTTCTTTAATTGCAATGGTTGTCATCGTCGAAGAATATATGACTGCAACGCGTGAGAGATTGGCCGGATCGAGAGCGCCAACATAAAAGCGGAGTGAGCGTGATTCACCTTCCTCTCCCAAAAGTGTTCCTGTCACCTTAATTGTTTTCTCTGCGCCACCAGCTAAGTCTCCGAGTTGCCAGATATTATTTCCTTGAATTGGCTCAGGCACAGAGCTGTCAAAGCGAAAACCAAAAGGATACTCCACCTCGAGACCGAGATTTTCAACTGACGCTTCGCTGTTCTGCCTTACGGTGACCATGAACGTGACATTCTGATTTGGGGCAATACTCTCTGGGGCATCGACTGTCACAACAAGTGGAGCAGACGAAAGGACTATCGAGTGAGTCGCGTCTTTGACGAAAATAGCATTTGAATCCTGTATGTGATATTCGAGAGAAAGATTGATATTCTGAGAACTCCCTTCTTGACCAAATAGTGTTACGGAAAACGGAACAATTTTTGATTCCCCTCCAGCGATTGTTCCGAGTGAAATACGCGAGTGAACCATTTCTGATCCTGTCTCTGCACCTTTGGGGTATTCGATGAGTAAATCAGTTAGTTCGAGTGCAACGTGATTTTTGTTTATGACTTCAACCTGAAGGGGCAACTCTTCCCCTCCACCCGTAAAAGTGTTGCCAATAACATTGATTTCAATATTGTCTCCTGAAACATTTTTCGTACCGCGAATAAACATGTATCCTGCAAATACAATTGCTATGCCGAGGAGCACAGATGAGAAAACAAAAAATCTTTTGAAGAAAGATGTTTGTAGTTTCATTGTCTGAGGCTTTTCGCTTGCAACACTTGGTTCATCCGCTTTCCATTCATGAGAAACGCTGTCGCTTTTTTCAGAGAAGACACCTCGGCGCGATAGCTTGGGGCGCATTGTCTTGCTATATAATTTTCTATTCACGTCATCCAGCCGATGTGGTTCGTTCGATTTTTCGTCCATGGGAAAATTATATCACAAACTTACTACAGCTGGCTTTCTTTTAGTGCACGATTGATCTCGAACAAAATGGTCTTTTTGGAAAGATTTGCATGATCTATATCAGAGAGTTCAAACTCATCTTTCAGATAATGCGACAACTCGTCTGTCGCCCCGATGTAGCCCAAATTGTGAAGGATGCGAAGGACAAGTGTGAGCTCTGCAGATTTCTGTTCTGCGTGCGTGACTGTATCGCGATTGAGGTATGTCGCCGTATCAACAAGATCTGTAAAAATGTTCTGGTTGGCTTCTTCACCAGCACAAAGTCTTTTCACGAGCTTTGCGATTTGCGCCATTATCTGGAGTGACAGCGCGTTACGGGAAAGGTGTGGAAAATAACTGAGACTCCCTGCACTCGTAATACGCCATGTGTCTTTGCCTCGTACGAGATCGATATAGATATGCGAATACGTCTGGAGAGTAAAACGGAGTTTGGACTCGAGCTTGCGTACACCTTGCGCTTTGGCGCGTATGAATCCAAAATCTTTTGTATATAAATAAAATATTCGATCAGCCTCGCCTGAATTTCTATGTCCGATGATGTATGCTTCGGTATGGTAGATGTGATACATATGCAATAGTTGCTAGTTGCTAGTTGCTAGTTTCAATACAGCTTCGAGGGCTTCCGGAAGTGTTTTCTCATCGGTAAAATGCCCGCGATCTGGAAGTATCGTCACCTCAGCTCCCAGTTCTTGTTCAAAAGTATTTTTATTGTCTTTTACAAAGCCATACGATTCATTCGAAGAAAGAAGGACTTTAGTTTTTTGACAGACTTCTCGTACGTGCGCAAGGTCGATAGATCGATGCGTCCATGGATAGGCGATTATCTTTGATGCCAGATCTGTGACATTGGCAAGTTGAAACCAACCTGCGACAAACACTGCACCTCCGACTTTTGTTCCCTTTGGAAGAGTTGCGAGGTACCGCATGATCGCTTGGCATCCGATCGAATGACCAATAAAATATGTATTTTCGTCAGGCGCCCCTACTATCTTTCGGAGACATGGGACCCACAACGATATGATGGGTGCGATGGAAAGTGGCATTTTGGGGAGATATACTTCGTATCCCTTTTTTTCAAGCTCACTTTTTGCCCAAGCATACCACGCGTCATCGGGACCAAAACTCCAGCCATGAATGATGAAGATGCGTTTCATGATTATGAAAAAATATCTTTACTCTTGTAGTGTGCGAGCATAAGCTCGAGCGCGTGGATCGTGTATGCTTTGCGATCAATCTTGCCTTTCGTAAGAATACCAACAAGTCCTTGATCGTGACCTATATAGTCATGATCGGTGTGACCATGTTTTTTGAGTGCATCACTCAAATTGAGTCCTTCAATTTTGATCGTTTCGATAACATCTTTTGGCACAGCAAAAGCACCAGAGAATCCGAGATAATTAGATTTACCATCGTGGAGTATACAAGCTTCAAACTGCATATGCCCGCCCGGACTCTCCGGCACTTCCATAAGTCCACCTTCGATACCTATCGAAAAATCACATCCATGAAAAGCATTCTTTGCACGGTTCATTGCGCCACGAATCGTCTCTGACATCGACAAGGGCTGATCTGAAATGTCTGAAGACACCTCGAATCCCACAACTTCAAGCTCAGGAAAAAG
Organism: uncultured Candidatus Saccharibacteria bacterium; assembly: GCA_964606295.1. Lineage (GTDB taxonomy): Bacteria > Patescibacteriota > Minisyncoccia > Phycocordibacterales > UBA9973 > JAGOPB01. The sequence goes on along the minus strand of CAZSFR010000002.1, from coordinate 4,782 downwards.
CGGAGCAAAAACCTCTCGTACTGCTTCGACTTTGTTTGGATTTTTTGATCCGACGATAATTTTCATATTAAACTTCTTCTTCCTTACCAATTTCTAACTTTTTAAATGCAATCCCTACTTGAGAAAGAAAGTGTTCGGGAATGCCATATACAAATGTGGCAAATGGCTTCAGCGTTCCATCGTGTACAGGAAAGCATACTCGCGGTTTCAACGCCTTTGCGTAATCAATCGCGTCTTTCATCTTCATCCAAGGACCGAGCACGGGAAGTGCCAAAATATCCACCTTCGCATCCGGCATACTAAATGAATCCCCAGGATAACACAGTTCATTTATCATATAGCCAGTGTTTTGCACGAGGCCATACTCCTCATATATTTGTGCATGCTTGTCGCCGAAACCTTTTATCAAGATATCTCCCAAAGTGTAGCTTTCTCCAGCCTCTACTTTGGTAAAAGATATGCCTGCTTCGGCGAGTAATTTGCCAACAGACATATTGGAAATAACAATAGCATCAGGATTGTTTTTCAATACTTCTTGCAGGGTCTCAATATGCAAATGGTCGGCATGCTCATGGGTGATAGGTATCGCAGAGAGGCCATATTCTTTCACTGAATCCCCACCATAGTTGAAATTACTCGGATCAGTCATTACCCTTTTGCCATGTATTTCCATCACAAAACAACAATGTCCAAGTTTTTTGATCTTCATACACCCATTATATCAAAAAAAGGCTCCCTTCCCATACTCTACCTTTTTTAGACGACCGTCGCAAAAGGATAGATTACAGAATCCGCATTATTCGTACATTTTTTTTAACACCAAGCAACAAAAGTCTTTCATTCCACTCTTTTGGAAGCTTTCCGTTTCCCATCCACACACTTTTTTGGAGCATAGTAAAACCCCAAAACCGAAGTTGTCCTCTCAACCAATCTCTTACCCGCCTTTTCTTTTCAGGAATATCAAACATAACTATAATTTTTGCTTCACCGTCAGGCTCTTCATTAATAATATCAAAAAGATGTCGGCTTTTTGCTTTCTCTATATTCGTTAAAGTAAATACGCCTTTCTTTGCTGTTAGTATTCCCTGCCGTTTGAGTCGCGATAATGAAGAATCATATTTAGTACGCGTTACTCCACGCCTTTCTTGGATAATGCTCCATAAAACCTTTTTTTGAATTGACGTTGATCCACACGAAAGCAAGTGAGAAATAATATAATCTCCTGCGGTGGGTTCATAAAAATTTCTTTTCGAAGTTTTCCGAGTCATTGCATTATCATACCTTTTTCGACGGTCGTCGTAAATAGCATGACTTCAATTCTATTCGACTTTCTTAACAAGTTCCCTGATAAGATAAATCGGAACACCGCGGCGCCTATCTTGAGAATCATATAAAACGCCAAACAAATCAACCATTTGTGCATTAAAACCACCTGCGCAATTCCACAAATCGCCACTTGCGATGATTTCATCCAGTTTTTCCCAATCAATCGGCCCCCAAACAACTTTGGAAATATCAACACCGTTGACTCGTCTGCCGGTATGAGTGTTGTGAATGACCACGCCCGTGACGATATCGAGAGAATTATTCTCATATCCCTTTACCCATTCAATCACCTCATCTCTAGATGACGGCTTCTCAAAAAGCCTTCCATTTTGCACCACGACCACATCAGCAGTGATGAGTATTGCAGGTTCAGTAATTTTAGGAATTATCGCATCAGCTTTTGCACTAGCAAGAAGAAGAGGGAGTTTATATGGATCATCGTGACGAATCGCGAGTTCGTCGACATCTGAGGTCATCACATCAAAAACGAAACCTGCGTTCTCCATTTCTTCTTTGCGATATTTTGATGATGAGCCGAGTACGAGTTTCATATTTAGACAAATTTCACTTTGATTTCCACATCTTCAATTTTTATTTCTTTGCCGTCATTGCCTTCGAATCTTATATCGCTTGCGAGCACTGTTTTTTTGATGTCATCAGCATGCTTTTCGAAAATGCCACGGACTGTATTGTTGGTATCAAGCGAAAGTATAATCTCGTCTTTGGGAGTGAGACCTTTTTCTTTGCGCAAATCCTGTACTGCGCGCATAAACTCGCGCACGATTCCCTCCTCTTTGAGTTCATGGGTAATATTTGTATCGAGAACGGCAGCGTCATCTGGAATAGATTTGTCGAAGACTATTTCTTTCACATTTATTTCATCTTTCAAAAGTTCGAGGTGTCCTATCTCCAATTGGTAGTTAGAAATTCGTAATTCTTGGAGAGGTTGTCGCACTTTGATACCTGCTTTCTGTCGCGCTTCAAGTCCGAGAGTCACGAGCTTCCTCACGTCTGTCATCTTGCCCAACACACTTTCTCTTTCGAGTTCCTCCGAAACTGTTTCGCTCTTAGGCCAGTTTTCGAGATGTACGGACTCTTTCTCGAGATCTTCTGTGACACGCAAATACATGTCCTCTGCAAAAAACGGAGTGAACGGCGCCATGTATCTCGAGAGTTCGTACAAGACATACTTGGTAGTTGCGATCGCATTGAACCTGTCCACTTCATCCTCGCTTTTGAATCTATCTCGCGAGCGTCTGATATACCATGTTGAGAAGTCATTCGCGAATTCGCGTATCAAGCGAGCCGAGCGGAATGTATCATATGCTTCGAGTGAATGTGTGCCTTCTTGTATCATCTTGTGAAGAAGCGAAAGCACCCACACATCCAAAATATTTTGGCTGTGCGATGCGATTCCTTTTGCTTTTGAGATCGAAAGATCGTCAACTTTGTATGTATTATAGAAAACATAACAATTCTCTAGTATGAGAAATACTTTCTTCACGAGTTCGTCCACTGTCTTTTCATCATAATTTTTGGAATCTCCGGGTTGGTTGACGCTGTACATCCAGAGCCTGAGTGCATCGACACCATACTTTTCCATTTGCGCCCATGGTTCGACGACATTGCCCACACTCTTGGACATTTTCTTGCCGTCTTTGTCGAGGAGGTGTCCGAGACAGATCGCGTTTTTGAACGGAGTTCCTTTGCCCATCAAAACACCTTCCGCCAAGAGCGTGTAGAACCATCCGCGCGTTTGATCGATAGCTTCTGCTATGAAATCTGCGGGATAAGAAATATTGGAAATATCATTGCTTGCGCGCTCTTCTGCAAACTGTGCAAACGGCATCGCGCCCGAGTCGAGCCACACATCTGCTACTTCTTTGACACGGTGCATATCACGCCCGTCCTTGGAGACAAGCACAATCTCATCAATGTACGGACGATGCGGGTCGAGTTCGTAGTGTTCATTGTGTGGAAGTGGTACAAAATCAAACTCGCGCACCATTCCTTTCTCCATGTAAGACGGACTGATAAGCTCACGGGAACGTTTGGCATCTGCGCCTTCGATGATACCGACGATAACCTCTGGCACGACGCCATGCGCAACGATGAGAATTTTCTCATCGCGATTGTGACTGTCTATATCGTAGAGGAAATCTCCGACACGGTTCTTTGCATCTTGATAACTCTCTCCGCCTGGCAAACGATGTTCCATCATTTGCATTTCGCTTTCACGATACTTCATGAAGTCTTCAAAAGGCTGGAGATGGAAATCTCCAAAATTGAGTTCGTGCAACCTGTCATCAACCACGATGTGGTCTTCTGTCAGTCCGAGGGTTTCTGCAACAATGCGCGACGACTCGCGTGTTCGCACAAACGGAGATGTGTAAATCCTTGTAATACCCTTGTCCACGAGCTTCATCGCACTTTCCCTGACTTGTGAACGTCCGAGGTCTGTCAGATGGTGTGGGTAGTTGGCATCTGAACTGCAGACACTTGTGACATTGCTGTCGGATTCGCCGTGTCGCATCACCATGTATGAATTCCCAGATTTTTTCGTATGCATCTTCAATTTTTCATATGAATCTACGAAAATCACTTCATCTCCTTCGGATGTTACCCAGATCGGAAGAGGTGTCCCCCAGTAGCGCTCGCGGGAAATTGCCCAATCCTTCACATCAGAGAGCCATTCCCCCATTCTGCCGTCGCGTATGTGTGACGGCTCCCAGTTTATTTTTTTGTTTTCTGCGATGAGATCTTCGCGCAAACTCGACATGCGGATATACCACGAATCTCGTGCGTAATATATGAGCGGAGTCTGACATCGCCAACAGTGAGGGTATGAGTGCTTGATATTTTCTTTGGCAAAAAGCATTCCATTATCTTGGAGGTATTTCAAAATGACGAGCGATGTCGCAAGTCCGTTGTCTTCCCTATCCTTTACTGGAAGTCCCGCGAGTTCACCTGTTCCCTCGACGAAATGTCCCGTTTCGTCAACGAGATGAAATTTGGGAAGACTTTCTTTTGTGCCAAGAGCGAAGTCTTCTGCGCCATACATGACTGCCGTATGGACGATACCTGTGCCGTCTTCGGCTGTGACAAAATCTGCTGCATATACTTGATATGCTTTTTTAAATGTGTCTGGATCTTTATCTTCAAACTTATCATTTAGATAAGGGAACAAAGGGTGATATTTGAGTCCTTTTAGCTCAATACCCACAAACTCCTTTTCAAATGTATATATTTTCCCCTGACTTCCATTAAGCACATAGTTATTACCTGTTGGATCTTTCGTAAAGGCTGTTTCCAAATACTTTTTAGAAAAAATAACATACCTAAATGAAAGATCTGGAATTCCATTATCAGTGGCTAATTCTTCACCATAGCCCAGCTTCACATATTCAATATCTTTACCAACAGCAAGCCCCACGTTCCCCGGCAATGTCCACGGCG
>CAZSFR010000001.1:120988-123357 GCA_964606295.1 uncultured Candidatus Saccharibacteria bacterium | reverse complement strand
GTATTTCATATTCCTCTAGTATATCCAAGTGGTGCACTAGCTAGTTGAATGTGCCCTACCAGTACTTGACCCAAGTCTTAAGAAGATATTGGATTTCTAAAGGTAATTTTAGGCTTTGTATCTATCACTTGACAATCACTTGACAATTGAATATAGATTGGTTTACAATGAGCTTGCTTATGACAAACAAGGACAGAATACTAGATATAATAGACAAAAAGGGCAGAGTCACTTCCAGTGAGATTACTGGTAGCGTCGGCGTGTCACGCCAGTATGTAAATCTCGTTGTATCTGAACTTATTGCAAATAAAGAAGTTGTAAAAATCGGGAGCACTCGAAATGCCTTTTATATTTCAAAAAAATACCTTTCAAATCACCAAGATATATTACCGACAGTACTTAAAAAGACTTACAAAAACCAAAAACTGGAGGAGCACAAAGTCCTTATGGAAATTGAAGAAAAATTTCCAAGAATTGGAGAATTATCTGAAAATATAAAAAGTATATTTACTTTCTCTTTTTCGGAGATGTTCAATAACGCGATTGAACATTCTGAGTCAAAAACAATTCATGTTGAAGTGGCTATCAGGAATGATAATCTTTCTTTTATTATTGATGACTCTGGGGTGGGGGTTTTCCGTAATATTATGAAAAAGAAAGAACTTCGTTCTGAAATAGACGCAATCCAAGATTTATTGAAAGGAAAGACCACGACTATGCCAAAATCTCACTCCGGAGAGGGAATCTTTTTTACTTCGAAGTCAGCTGATATGTTTCTGTTGGATAGTTTTGGGTATCAGTTATTAGTTTCAGAAAAAGGTCCTGCGATTAAAACAGTTTCTACTCAAAAAAGGGGGACCAGGGTTATTTTTGAAATAGCGATTAATTCTATGTTACATCTTGAGGACATATTTAAAAAATATACAAATCTTACGAATGGTAGCGATTATGGTTTTGACAAGACAGAAATAAGGGTGAAACTTTATACTATGGGTGGGGTGCATATTTCTCGATCACAAGCACGAAGAATTTTGTCAGGATTGGATAAATTTAAAATAATTTTACTTGATTTTGAAGACGTACCTGTTGTAGGCCAAGCTTTTGCAGACGAAATCTATAGAGTTTTTCAGAACACTCATCCAAGTATAGAAATAAAAGAAGAAAATATGTCAGAAGGCGTTCGATTTATGGTGGAACGTGCAAAAAGTGAAGCCAAAATAAAAAGATAATATGAATGAATCAGAAACACGAGCTGAATATATAGACCCACTACTCAAGGCGAGTGGCTGGGGCGAGGTGGATGAATCACGAGTCCTTTGTGAGTTTCGTATAACTCCCGCAAAATAGAAGTAGGCGGAAAGCGAAGTAAGCCAGAAATCATAGATTATGTTTTGCAATATAAAAACAGAAAAATTGGAACTCTTGAGTACAGTACTTTTTTATAACAATACAAAATCGATACGTATCAGTAGGGCGAAACATTACTAGCGCTTTCGCATTTCACATTGTTATTTCTACTTAAAATTAGTTTGCACGTGGTATACTTAATATATGTTTTTGAGGCGTAGGCGGACGAATTCGTTAAGGACAGGACAAATAGAAAACATTAAAACTTCGGTCAAATCGAAGGTTCTTTTGCTTCGTCCGCATTCGATTACAATAGAATTCAACAAAAAGGGTTTGCGTGATCTTTTTTCAAAAAAGAAGTTCTACTTAGGGTATGGGGGTGTTGCGGTGATTACTCTTTTGGTAATAAGTTTTTCATTTTCATCGCATGCGAATATCGCGACATTTTATCCCGCAACATGTCTCGGTGGTTGGGAATACCCAAGCAATGCAGAAGGCATACCATCACTCTCGGAAGATGCGAAAGAAAGTGAGTACAATGAAGATAACTCTGCACGTCTTCGTGGCAATGCTGAAATTTATTGTGGGGGGTTTGAGGGAGAAGTGCCTGAGAACATGCAAGTTGTTGGGTTCAAGGTTGCTTTCAACATATCACTTGACGATGGTTCAGTGGATCACGACAAATCAGAGGCAAAGAAAATTATTGATGGTGAAAGTCTTGATGTAGACACGACGTCTTCTGAAGCACAAGATCCAACTGTGATTACCGAGGACCCACAAGAAGCTCTGGATGTAATACAGAAAGAAAATATTCCGACTGATGATCCAGATAGTGAACCAGAGGATGACCAACCGCAAACTTCTGACCCTGTCGAAAGTGATACACAAGAAAGTGACAATGTCCCATCTGAAGAAATCACACTCTTTCATTTTACGGAAAAAGCTTTTGCGGAAGATGTTGTGGTTGAAGAAGTTACACCACAGCAAAATGCTGAACCGCAGACTGAATCGCTAACTGAGAC
>CAZSFR010000001.1:0-120888 GCA_964606295.1 uncultured Candidatus Saccharibacteria bacterium | reverse complement strand
TATCTGATTGGAACGACCTATCAAAAATTCAAATCAAACTTGAGGTCATTGAAAAATTTGATAAGATGCCAGTGATCTATCTTGATTCTGTGATCATTGAAGTTGAGTATGCAGGTGAAATACCTGAAGACACACTCGCTCAACCAGACTTTTCTACCGACATTGTTCTTTCTGACTCAACAGTCGAAGACATTCGTGTAATAAAAATTCTACGTGAAGGAGTGCCGATGATTTGGTACACGAAACTTATTCCACTTACCGCTGAAGAAGCTCTCCTGCAGTCTGAAAATAATTTAAATCAAGAACTACCTTTACCGACAAGTGAAGACAGTACTGTTGTAGAAACCATACAAATAATAGGAGTAGAAGATGATGTGCCGACTGAAGACATTTTGATAGATGTTCCTGTTACGACAGAAGATCCGGCCCCAGCCGTAGAAGAGGATCCGATAACAGAAGATCCTACTCCAATCATAGAAGAGGTTCCAGTGACAGAAGATATAGTGACACCTTCGACAAATGAAGTGACTGTTTTAAATAAAATAAAATCATTATTTGGATTACATCCAGTCTATGCCGAAGAGGGAGCAACTGAAACGAGCGGTGATACTTCTGATTCGTCCTCATCTGGTGATGAAGTCAGTGTCACTTCGGATTCTTCTACTGAGCCTGAGGTTGAGGCCAACACTGATACTAATACTGATATAGATCCGGAATCATCGTCACTTGATTTGAATATTGATGAAGAAGTTCCTTCTGAAGATCAAGAAATAAATGAAGAGAATACGCAGTCTGATTTTGATTCTGTGCCGACACCAGGTGAAGGGGTGATTATCATAAATAATTTTGTAAATGAAAATATTCCGCAGTCTACACAATATTTTGACGATGAAAATATTCCTATTATTACAACTACCGAAGAAATAGTTCCTGGAGTAATACCTATAATCTATACTGATGAACAAATACAAGCCGAACGAGCAAAAGGACTAGAATGGAATTTTGTTGCATCAGGCGATACTGTAGACATTGCAACACCTGTTGATGTTTCAGGCACGATTATTTTCTGGCTTTCACGAGATAAGACTGCGATAAATCAATACAATACTGCTTCTGGAGGGATGTCGTCACAAAGTATTAGTACTTCTCTAGAATCTGAAGTAAAATATTTGGAACCAAACGGAGATGTAAGTGAGATTGCAATCGATCCAGCAAATCTTGAAATTGTTACCCCTCTCGAAGAGAAAATAGCGGAAGAAGAAGCGCTCAATCAATTGAAAACTGACACTACTGCCAATGAAGATATTAAAAATGATGAACAACTCGAAGTCGTAGATATTTTGACACAATAAAATGTTTTTTATAATTTTAAAAAATAAAATAAGGAAATCTCTAAGTGCAATTGAATTTCAAAAAGTTGTATCTTTTGTTTTGATAGTTTTGTTTTTAGTCAGTGGTATTCCAGAGATAATACTTTCTCGTGTTGCTTCGAGCAAAGAAATTGTACGAGATATCCCAAAAGCAGATGCTGCGACGTATCAATTTTTCCCTACTGCTACCACTGTGGAAACGGGTACTGAACAGATAGTGACATCAGCGACGATCGCAGCAGTCGAAGGTACAAATCTCGGCTCATATCAAGCTATGCAAGGTAACGATAGTTTTCATTGGACTGTTGCCTCTACGGCCTCTGGTATTTCACTGGTGACGACCGTCGGAGGGGTAAATCTAAATGGTGCCAATAAAATAGATATAGGCCTTGAGATAGACCTTGATGCGACAGTTCCTAGTATGGTTTTCCAGATCTGCGACTTCACTTCTTCGACAAACGTCGACAATGTAGCAGATGCAAATTGTACAACTGGTGGATGGCGTACTATCAATACACAAACAGCTGCCAATGCTGATGTTGCGTATACAGATACAGCAAACGACCAGTTGCGCTGGCAAATATACGATGGTGTTTTTTCTAACGGAACATCTGATGCAGGCACTCCTATCGACACTCCACTTACGAATTTTGTAAACAGTAGCAGTGAATTGAAAATCCGATTTTATTCAACGACAAATACCACATCTGTTGTATCGATTGATTACCTTACCGTATTTGCATATATAGATTCTGTGTATTATGCAGCGGATTATGTCGATCAAGTATCTGGTGACGGGGCAGAAGTGGGTGTGTATGTAAACTCGATTCCGCTGGTAAACAATGCTACATCAGTGACGACGGTAGGCACAAACGACAACATCCGTGTGGGAGTAGCCGCGAGTTCTCAAGTTGTTGATTTTTATTTGTCATATAAAAATGTGAAGCAATATACTGGCATGAACACTATCATGCTCGCATCATCCGTGAGTTGCAACAGCGGTACCCCAACTATCAGGCCCTATATTTATGATTTCACGACGTCAACGTGGGATGCACTCGGCTCTGCGAACATCACCTGCTCAACGACGGACACGAGTTACTATATTGCACACAACACAGTTTCGGATGCTGGATTTGTTCTCAATGACTTTATTTCAGATGGAGAGATTCGTATCAGATGGGCAAGTACCTCTGCTATTACCAACGGTATTCTATTGGACTGGCAGTACATAATGCTCGGCTCTGTAAACGCTGACTCATCGCTCTGTGAGATTTCTTTTGGAACTGGAACTGCGACAAACTGCACGAATACTCGCGGAATGGATACAAACGGATCTACGACGTCGTTCGATATCGCAGGCGAGGACGAATCCGCAGCGATGGGAACAGGTGAAGCAAATTCATTTTACCCGTTCGACACAGATCAAGACGTGACAGCCGAAGAGGGTGTGTCCGCAAATGTATCAGTACCAATAACCGTGCCAGCAAATGCGCAAGTTGTTGGTATCAATTGGGCTAGTCGTACTACATCTCGAAGTATCGGTACAACTCAAGTGATAAATGGTATTAACGATTATTCTGGTTTCACTTCTATTACTGGTGGCTGGACTGATGTCGGTTCTGCTGTTAACGCAACGACACAAACATTTCAAGATACGCTGTCTGCGACGGGCGCACTGGCCTACGGACTCCAACTAAATCCAGAAAATTATGTCGATACAGTGGATGGCATTATGAACATGCGCCTGCGTACATCTACTTCAGGTGCTACGACAGATAACTCTACAACTGCGTGGGATTTCGTGATGCTATCGATACAGTGGGTTGAGGATTCTTACAACCCAACTGTCACCCATGCATTTATACCTACAGGTCAAACACTCGTTACGGGAACAGATACTACTGCAAACAATATTATCGCAGCAGGAGCAAACGGTGCCAATACCGGTTCATGGAAAGGAACAACAGCAGACGACAACAGACACTGGGAACTTACTGGTACAGCATCGGGTATTGATGTCCAACTAAAACTCGATGGAGTGAAGCTCAATGGTGCGAATACTATTATCGTCCAGTCAGAGATAGACACCGACGTGACCGCACCTGTGCTGTTGGTACAAATATGCGATTGGATTTCGACGACGAGTGTCGACCATGTGGCCGATGCAAACTGCACCGGAGGCGGGTGGAGAACACTCAATTCACGCGACGCCACTATTTCACCAACGACAGCGACAGCATATACGTGGAATGTGTATGACGGCAAATGGTCCAATGGTTCAAACACAGCGATCTCCACTCCACTTACCAATTTTGTCACAACCGATGCGAACAAGCGTGTCCTTTTTAGATATTATTCAACGACCAACGCTACAACTGCGGGCAACTTCGCGATTGACTATCTGCGCATTTTTCCTGTTATCAATCCAGTCTATGAGCCAGCAGGTGCTGTAGCACTTACAAATAGTTTTACTGGCGACTACACCAATGCAAATACGGTCACGCAGGCGGGTTCGAACAATATAGACCTGCAGTGTCTCGGTACCACTGGAGGTCCCGATTGTTATATATCGTATAAAAATGTAAAAACGTATCCTGGTATGAATACCATACTTGCTCGCGCAGAATTTGCATGTTCCGTAGGAGGCACTGCGCTGGAAGTGAGAATGGCGCTTTATAACTTTACGACAGCTGCGTGGGTGAACATCATTAATGAGATCGCATCTTGTTCGACGACAGATACGTTCCGTATTGGAGCGGTAAACAACATCACCATGGATGATTATGTATCAGAAGGGGAAGCGAGGCTCCGATTCTATCGCTCGTCAGGAGCAGACACAGGTGCGATACAGATAGACATGGCATATCTCATGTTCGGTACAACCAATTCTGATGATGGGGCAACAAAGTGTTTTATATCGTTTGGAACAGTTGCGACAAATGACTGTACTGCCACGCGTACGGTAAACTTGGAAGGTGCAACAAATAACGGAACAGCTTGGACGATAACAACTGAAAATGAATCTACAAACAGGGGGACTGGCGCAGCTTTTGATTTCTATGCATTCGATGTCGATATGGACGCGACAATCAACGAAGAAGGGGCAGGAACACATACGAAGTTTAGTATGGGAGAGCCAACATATGGATCTATCACAGGAATATTTTTTGCGAGTTCATTTTTATCTGGTGTTGCCGGCACAGTTGCTCTCGGTATTGCGGACTATTCGGGGTACAACACGGCTGCCGCTACGATCGGAGGATTTATTGCACTCGGTGCGTCGGCGACTACCGCCCTCGTATATACCGACAATATAACAGTGGCCACAAATACCTCTGGAGGTATGGCCGGCTATATGACAAATCCAGAAGATTTGGTGAGCACTGGAGGGGATGAGGCATGGTATCGACTTCGAACTTCTGTCGATGGTGGCGCAGCTAGTAATTCTGTAAACCAATGGGACTTTGCGATGATAGGCATCCAGTGGGTTGAGCCAGAAGATAGAACTATTTCTTTTGCGATATCTGATACGACTATTGGATTTGGATCACTTGACGCATCTCTTGCTAGGTATGCGACAGACGATACAACGGGAAGCGCATCAGAAGTAGAAGCGCATACTATGACCGGATCAACGAGTGCGTCTGGAGGTTATACAATAACAGTTTCGGGAAATACTTTGACGAGTGGAGGCGATACAATAGATGAGATAGGCTCTACAAATACAGCTTCGAGTACAGGCACCGAACAATTCGGCGCCCGTGCTAGCCTCTCTGGGGTATCTTATTATGATGCAGTTGATGCGACTTACAGTGGAGCAGGATTTGGCTATGCTGGCACGACTACAGCCGATACCTTTGCAACTCAAACAGAGGGAGATGGATTTAGTACTACGTATTCAATTCGGTATCTTGCAAATATGGCGGCAGGCACAGAATTTGGAACATACTCCACAGATCTGACATATATAATGACGGGGAATTTTTAGTAAATGCGAGATATGCATATCAACTTTCCACAGAAGTTCCGCATAACGATTTTCTGTAAAAGTGCTATAATAAATATACATAAACTAATAGAGAAAGTGCTCTTAATCAAGATTATGAAAAAATTCGCAACATCCCTTTTTGTACTTGTCTTCATTGTCACAGCGACCGGAGCTATTTCTTTGCTTCCAAGCAAGGCTATGGCTGCCTCGGTGACCAGCGCGAGTGCAACACTCGGACGAATAGAAGCTACAGGTGCAAACGATTCCGGTACTATTCAATTTGCGACTCCGACAGGCATTCAAACAGGAGGCGCAGATACAATCATACTTACTTTTAGTTCTGATTTCGTACTCGTTGGAGAATCCGCGGTAAACTTTGATATAGAGCTCGGCGACAGTGCAACGTGCTCTACTGCAGTTTATACCGATAAAACAGTTGCTCTTAATGCTTCTGGAACGGAATGGGGAATAGATGTCACAGGGGATGTCCTTACTCTTTCGCCAGACACAGACGAAACCCTCACTGCAGGATTCTGTATGCGTCTCGTCTGGGGTACAGCTGCAACAACTGGAGGTACGGGTTCAGCCAGTACTATGGCAAACGGTGGAGCAGATGATGATGATTCCGTTGCAATAACTGGTGGATTCGGAGACACAGGAACTATCGCAATAGATATCATAACGGACGACTCAGTCAACATCACTGCAACCGTGAGCCCAACAATCACCTTTTCTATATCTGACGTAGCGATAGGGTTCGGAGCTCTCGATGCAACCGCTGCACGATATGCGACAGCAGATGCAACTGGTACAGGAGTTCTACCAGGTGATACAACTGGGGCGCACGAAATGACTATTGCCACAAACGCTGCATCTGGATACTCGATCACATACTTCGGTGCCACTCTCACAAGTGGAGCGAACACTATAAACGTAGCGACTATTGCATCAGACGCAGACGGCACCCCAGCATCAGAGCAGTTTGCTCTAGGTATCGACGATAACGGAGGTAACGTGACGATAGCATCCGCATACGAACTTGCGGGAACAAATAGCTACGCGTTTGTTGCCGGCACTACAACCACCATCGCATCTGAAACAATAGCTACTGCAACTGAAACAATCGACGTTCAATACATCGCAAACATCGCGACAACAACAGAAGCGGGTTCATACTCGACAGATGTTACATATATAGCAACTGGTAATTTCTAATATAGATTGATTCTGTTTCTGGGGTTGAGCTGTTCAGATAAGTTATCCACAGACGATGTGCGAGGCAATTTTTAGTAAAAATGTTATAATATATCCATATAAAATAATAGATAATACGTCCTTACTAAGATTATGAAAAAATTCGCAACATCTCTTTTTGTTTTTGTATTTATCGTCACTGCAACTGGAATTATAACTCTGCTCCCAAGCAAGGCTATGGCTGCCTCGGTGACCAATGCGACAGCAACACTAGGGAGAATAGAAGCTTCAACAGCAAACAGTTCTGGAACAGTTCAATTTGCCACCCCGACAGGTATCCAAGTGGGAGGTGATACTATCATACTTACTTTCAGTGCAGACTTTACTCTTGCAGCTGAAGACGTAAACAATTTTGACGTCGAGTTAGGAGATAGTGCAACATGTTCATCTGCTGTATATACAGATGAAGTAGTTGCTACTACTGCATCAGCTACAGACTGGGGAGTGGACGTAACGGGTAATGTAATTACTCTTTCACCAGAAACAGATCAGACCCTAACAGCAGGATTCTGTATGCGCCTTGTCTGGGGTACAGCAGCGACGACTGGTGCGACAGGTTCAGCGAGTACGGTAACCAACGGTTCGGCTGATGACGACGACACTATCGTGTTCACTGGTGGATTCGGAGACACAGGAACAATCGCTATCGACATCATCGCAGACGACTCAGTCAACATCACTGCAACGGTGAGCCCAACAATCACTTTCACAATATCTGACGTAGCGATAGGGTTCGGAGCTCTCGATGCAACCGCTGCACGATATGCGACAGCAGATGCAACTGGTACAGGAGTTCTACCAGGTGATACAACTGGGGCGCACGAAATGACTATTGCCACAAACGCTGCATCTGGATACTCGATCACATACTTCGGTGCCACTCTCACAAGTGGAGCGAACACTATAAACGTAGCGACTATTGCATCAGACGCAGACGGCACCCCAGCATCAGAGCAGTTTGCTCTAGGTATCGACGATAACGGAGGTAACGTGACGATAGCATCCGCATACGAACTTGCGGGAACAAATAGCTACGCGTTTGTTGCCGGCACTACAACCACCATCGCATCTGAAACAATAGCTACTGCAACTGAAACAATCGACGTTCAATACATCGCAAACATCGCGACAACAACAGAAGCGGGTTCATACTCGACAGATGTTACATATATAGCGACGGGGAATTTCTAATACATAAAATATAATGCAAAAAAAAATAACAACACTAGCGGTTATACTTTGCTCAGTCATAATTTTTTCATCTAGTTTTGTCAGCAAAGCGCACGCTCTGACACTTACGCCAGTTCTCATAGAATTAAGCGGAGACCCTGGAGCTACTATTGAAAGTGAGATTACACTTATAAACGATAGAGACACAAGTCAAACATTTTACTCTTCATTCTCAAACTTTGAAGCACAAGGGGAGACGGGAAGTCCAAGTTTCGTAACTCCTGTAGATGGGCTGGGAACATGGATGCAAACAGACTCCATGGTAATACTTGCACCTGGCACAAGTAAGATAGTTCCAGTCACAATCGATATACCAGAAATAGCTGAGCCTGGTGGGTATTTCGCTGCAGTATTTTGGGGTACAAATAATCCTGAAGTTAGCGGGGAAGGATCTATAGCAATTGGTGCAAAAACTGGTGTTTTGGTGTTGCTCCGTGTAAACGGAGATGTAGATGAAGAAGGAGGTATTATTGAATACGGCACAATTGACAATAAGAATTTTTTTACTGCACTCCCGGTTTCTTTTTATTACAGATTCCAAAATTCAGGCGGAGATAGGATAAAGCCAGATGGAGATATAGTCATCAGACATATGTTTGGTTTTGTGAGGGCAAAAGTTCTTGCAAACTCCGCTCAAGGTAACGTATTACCATCACAGACAAGAAGATTTGAAGCTACTTGGCAATCAAGCAGAGGATCAAGTGATGTTGCAAATATTGAAAATCTAGGATTTTTCAAAAAAGTTGTGTATGAATGGAAGAATTTTGCTTTCGGATACTATACTGCAAATATATCGCTAGCGTACGGAGCTGAAAGTGACCAGACATCAACTGCAAAAACTGGATTTTTTGTAGTGCCTTGGCACCTTCTTATTGTTATAGTAGTTGGATTGTTCTTGTTTATAAATATTATGAAGCGTGCAAAGACGCATTATCGAAGAAATTTGAAGGAGTCATTGCGCTCTGAGATTAAGGAGGAGCTAAAGAAAGAAATGAATGAAACTTCCACTCCTAAAGTTTAGTAAGAATGATTTATATAAATCATTCAGGTGCATTTTATCTGTAATTATCATTCTCGGAGTAGGAATCTTTTACGATTCAACTCCAAGAGAGTTGGGTGCTGTAAGTGAAGACGTCACCATAACTGCAACTGTTGCTGTGGGCGATCCTGGAGGAGCAGGAGGTGGTGGGGGCGGTGGTGGAGGAGGTCAGAACGATGGAGATTCATCTGTCACGTTCTCCGGCAGAGCTTATCCCTTCTCCGCAGTAATATTTTTGCAAGACGGAGTTGAGATTGCACAAACTACAGCTGGACTTGATGCAAAATTTACACTAACAATCTCTGATTTACCAGCTGGTTCGTATACGTTTTCTGTTTTGGCTGAGGATAGTGAAGAGAGAAGGTCAACACTCTTCACATTTCCTATTGTAGTAACAGAAAATATATCGACTACTATTTCTGGTATCTATATTGCCCCTACTATATCTATCGATAAGACTGTTGTTGCAAAAGGAGAAACGATCACTATACTCGGGGAAAGTGCACCAAACGCTTCGATAACTATCAATGTTAATTCATTGGTTCCGTATTTTTTGTCTACGACATCTGACGACTATGGTGCATATCTCTATAGGTTCAATACGGGTGTATTGGAACTTGGCTCACATAGCACAAGGTCGTTGTCAACACTCGGAGCAGAAGTAACATCTTATTCTAGTATAGTTGGATTTACTGTTGGTAATGAGACTGTTCTAAATTCAGGTTGTCCGCCAAAAGGAGACTTCACAGGAGACTGCAGAGTGAATATCACAGACTTTTCTATATTGGCGTATTGGTACGGGAGATTGGGAGCGCCACTTGAACTAGATTTGTCAGGAGATGGCCGTATTACGCTTGTCGATTTCTCTATATTGGCATATTACTGGACTGGATAAATCATATGATCAATTTATTTTCAAAAAAATGTACTTTTATTCTCCTCGTGACTCTTAGCATGCTTTTTCTGGGACACAAGCAAGCTAATGCTGCGACTATTTACTTTCAATCAGATCAAAAATTCCCCGTACTAGCGAATGCTGAATTTGAAGTCACTGTCTTTATAAATTCCAGTGAAGAATTGATAAATGCAGTCGAGGGAGAGTTGGTTTTTGACGATGAACACTTGGAGTTGGTTGGTATTAGAGATGGTAGTTCTGTTGTTACCTCGTGGATTGAGAGACCAAAAGCAAATGGATCGAGTGTCAAATTTTCAGGGATAATGGTTGGAGGATTTGGAGGCACGATCAACCCACTAGACCAGACATATCTCGATGGTAAACTATTTTCTGCAATTTTTACCACAAAGTCCATTTCTACATCCGAGTTGTACCTTACAACAGGGCAAGCGTATTTTAATGATGGGCTTGGCACCAAAGCTCCCACTTTGCTATATCCATTTAGGGTGATTTCCTCCGAAACGGGCGAAGTCGGTACTAATTTCGCGAGTGACATTGAAAGACCTTTGGTTTTCTATCCACAAATATCCAGTAATCAATACATTTTTGATGGAAAATATTTTTTGATATTTTCTACAACTGACAAAGAGTCTGGGATTAGTCGTTTTGAGGTAAAGGAGGGCAATTCTGATTGGAAAGTTGCAGAAAGCCCGTATCTTCTAGAGGATCAATCTATGAGGTCGCTAGTACGCGTAAAGGCCATTGATAATGCTGGCAACGTACGTATAGCCCAAATACATTCTGAGCAATTTTTTCCGGTATCGATTTTGGTGATACCACTTCTCATAGTTACTGCTATTTTTGCATTTGTTATCTTCTTCGTTCCTAGAAAATTTAAGAAAATAAAGGTACAATAAGAGAGTTCTAAAATGCATTTTTATTCTATAAACTTCAAACAATTTGTATTGAAATTCCTTGTTGTAACGGCCTTCTTTGCTGTATCGTTTCATGGCGTTGAAGCAGCTACATTCTCTGTGAGTCCTGCTACAGCAAACATAGACACAGGAGAGACAATCACATTGACGGTTTCAGTATCCAGTACCAGTCAAGCCATAAATGCTTTTTCTGGACGTATCTATTACCCAACAAATTTGTTGAGTGCGCCAACTATAAATACATCCGGAACCATTGTAAATTTCTGGACAATACAACCTTCGAGTGAAGCAGGGGCTGTTAGATTTGAAGGATTGGTTTTGAATCCTGGTTTCAGTGGTACTGGAGGCAAACTTTTTACAGTTAGTTGGAAGACGGAAGGTACAGGTATTGCTACATTTGAATTGACTCAAGCATCTATACTGGCAAACGACGGGGAGGGTACCAACATACTCTCTGGTTCACTGCCAAAATCTATTGTCACGATTGGTCAAAGCGGTGGAATAGTCACAACACCGTCGATGTCCGGAACAAATTCTCCACTACCTCCTCTGGTGACCTCTCCAACGCACCCAGACCCAAATGACTGGTTTGCGATATCTGTGCCTCAGTTTGAGTGGCAAGTCCCTACTGATGCTACCTCAGTTAGCTTTGTTCTCGACAAAAATGCGACAACTACTCCAACGCAAGACAAAGGATTAACTTCTTCATATACCAGTGCAGAGATAACAGACGGTACGTGGTACTTTCACTTGAGACTAAAAAATAGCTACGGCTGGGGGGGGACGACGCATTTCAAAATTAATGTCGATAAGACGAAGCCAAGTGATTTTACCATTACGAAAGTCGAAAAAGAACCCGAAGATGGCTCGACACATTTTTTACTAAACGCTACTGATGCAACGTCTGGTATAGAGAATTATGAAATAAGTATAGATGCTTCGAATCCTGTAATATGGCAGAAAACAACGGAAGAATCACTTTACAGCACGGGGGTGCTTTCTCTTGGCCAACATCAGTTGGTTGTAAGAGCCAATGATTATGCAGGAAATGACATTGTGAATGTTGTTTATTTTACATACGAGGGAATTAGCGTCCCGGTTATACTGAGTTACACTCAAGAGCTTGATGGAGGCACGGTGTTCAGAGCAAGTGGTACTGCGATAGCAAATTCGTATGTAGTATTTGACTTCAAAAAGGAAAATGAAACATGGATTGGTAGAATATTCAGTAAAAATAAAATAAGTGATGAAAATATTGTCAAAGTCAACCCGAATGGTACTTTCGACTTCACAATGAAAACTGCCTGGAAAGTCGGTGAGTATCACTTTGTTGCAAAAGCACGTTTGGACAACGGAGCTGAGAGTACTCTCACAGAAAGTTATTCCGTCTCCGTGTTACCAGGAGTGTTCGGTAAATTTATGAATATGGCTTTGAGGATTATACTACCGATTATACCAATACTGATTGCAGTGCTACTTTTATTTGTGATTGGGATTCTTATACTGAGAGGATGGAGAAAATATAAAAAAATGCTACACATTCAAGTTGGGCAAGCAAAAGAAGTTACAGCTCAATCTATGAAGATTATTGATCAAGAAGTAGTAGATGAGATTGAAATCTTGAAAAAAGTAAGAGCAGGAGAACCTCTTTCAGTACATGAGCAAGCATTCCTAACAAAATTGAGAAATGATCTGTCCGTAGCAGGAAACATCATAGAAAAGGAAATCGATGATGTTGATAAGAAGATAAAGTAGTTATTTACCTGCGTGGATATAGAGATAGATATCCTCAAGCGCTTTTACAGCATCGCCAGCGGCGATGTTGTTTTGGTGATAGAGTCCGTCTGTGCAGTCTCCTGCAGCCCATACGCCCTTGACTGAGGTTCTTTGGGTCATAGGATCGGTTACTACTTTTCCGTATTGATCGAGAGTTAAAAAATCCTTTACAAGAGCTGTATTTGGAATCTGGCCGATTTCGACAAAAATGCCTTGCACAGGGAGAAGTTTCTCCTCATTTGTTGTCATATCCTTGTATTTCAAACCAGATACAAACTTGTCTCCCTCAACTGACACCAAATCTACATTTTTGAGAGCTGTCATGTAGGGATGAGAAAGAACTTTCTCCACAGTGATTTCGTCCGCCTTGAAAGTATCCGCGCGATTGAAAAGAGTCACGCTCTTGGTATAGGCAAGAAGTTGTGCTGCAGTTTCAAATCCTGCATTGCCTCCTCCTATGACAGCGACATCCATACCTTGAAACAAAAGTCCGTCGCATGACGCGCAGTAGGTAATACCTTTGTGTTCGAGTACGTCTGCTCCAGGTATTGCGAGTTTTCTACGGCCTGAACCTGATGTGACAAGGATAGTTTTTCCCTCATACTCTTTACCTGCATCAGTTGAGACAGTGAATGAATTTTCAATTCCTTTTACTTTTGTCACGTTCTCTCCCTCGACGATAGTGAGGACATCGTCTGCATAAGCTTTGATATGAGTCTCAAGGGATTTGCCAAGGTCAGCACCTGAAATAGATGGTGTTCCGATCCAGTTTTGGATGTCAGACGAATCAGTGGATTGTCCACCAAAAGTATATGTAATAAGAAGAGTTTTTAGTCTCTTGCGTGACGCATAGACAGCGCCTGCAGCACCTGCAGGCCCTCCGCCGATGATGATGAGATCGTAGGTTGTTTGTTCCATAGTTGTCATATCATAACACAAAACAAAAGCCTCGGAAAATCGAGGCCTTTTGTGAGTAAACTTATTTCTTTCTTCGCAAGAATGCAGGAACTGCGCTCCAATCGTCTGTATCGTCACCTCCCAAAAGTGAATCGTCTTCGATGATTTCAGCCGTTGCTATTCTTTTTTCCAAATTTGCATCAGGAAGAGTGTTGTGAATTTCCTTGCGCTCCTCTAGATGTGACGTTGAAGCAGAAATAATTGGCTTTTCAAAAAGTGACTTCTTTTGAACGGATCCACTTGCGGTAGGGAAGCCAGTAGCGATGACAGTGACTTTCATCTCTCCCTTCTTGAGACGTTCGTCTTTGCATGTACCGAATATGACTTTTGCGTCCTTATCTGCAGATTCCGTAACTATCTTCGCAGCCTCAGCAACTTCATGTAGAGTGAGATCATCTCCACCTGCAATCGAAAGCAGGATACCTTTTGCTCCATTTATAGAAACTTCAAGAAGGGGAGAGTTGATTGCATCAAATGCAGATTTTTCTGCTCGCTTGTCTCCCGTCGCCGTACCGATACCCATGAGTGCTGTTCCAGCATTTGCCATAATTGTTTTGATATCGTTGAAGTCTACGTTGATGTCACCAGGAATTGTAATCAAGTCAGAGATTCCTTCGACGGCTTGTCGCAAGACTTCGTCGCACATTGAGAAAGCATTTTTCAAACTTGTTTCTTTACTTGTGATTGAGAGCAGTCTGTCGTTCGGAATTATAATGATTGCGTCAACCTCTTTTTCTAATTCGGCAAGACCTTCTTCTGCTAGACGCATTCTCTCGCGTCCTTCAAATGAAAATGGTTTTGTGACAACACCTACAGTGAGTACACCGCTTTCTTTTGCTGCTCGAGCAACTGTAGGCGCTGCTCCCGTACCCGTACCTCCACCCATACCACATGCTATGAATACCATCTCGCCACCTTTGATAACGTCTTGGATTTCTGTTTTTGTTTCCTCAGCAGCTTTGCGACCGATTTCAGGGTTCATCCCTGCGCCGAGTCCTTTGGTAAGATTCTTGCCAATGTGAATCTTTTTCTCTGCAAGTGAATTGTGCAAATCCTGTGTGTCGGTATTCATTGCGATGAATTCAACTCCACGAACTTTGGAGTTGATCATGTGGTTCAAGGCGTTTTTGCCAGAGCCACCGATTCCGATAACTTTGATACGAGCGAAAGATTCGATAGTAGGATTGACTTTTGGCATATATGTGTTGGGCTAATTAATAGATTGGGTTAAGTTTCGGCCGTTAAATTACGGATACCATAATACCAGAAACTAAAAAAAAGGAAAGTAGTCACGGCTTGATTTCGATTGCCTTCACTTGTAAGAAAAAACTGCTTGCGCGATGCCTCTTTCCACTGTAGGTTGAGGATATTTTATTATGGGAGCAATTGTCTTAGAAATCCCAAGAAAGTTTCTTTGAAAGCGCCATCTGATGGAGGAACACGAGATTCATCGTCTGGAAAAGGCGACGAGTGTTCGCAGACACATGAACCATATGCGGGGAACCATGCAGAATCTTTGAGTTTCATCTTGCCATCAAATCTCTCGTTTATAAAACCAATCCGTGAGGGAAGTTTGAGCTCGCGCTTTGCTAGGTCAGTCAAATTTCCAAGATGTGAACCACCTCCAGTAAATATAATGCCGGCAGGTAAGAGTGCACTGCGTCCGATTTTCTTCAAATGCTTTTCTATTAATTCGAAAATATCTGTCAGTCGTGCTTCAATGATCTCGTCTATTTTCTTCTTTGACGTGCTTGATATGACTGTTCCTACTTTGATTCCTTCCGCCTCCTCTAAAGATGTTTTGAGACCAAGAGCAATATCGTTGGTAATATCTGCAGAGCCAATCTGAATCATTGAGAGAGAAAGGATATTTCCATCTTCATAAACGACAGTACCGACGGTTTCTGCGCCTATGTGTGCGAGCATTGAGCCTGCGATTTTCTCTCGTTCATTGAGTACAACTGTTGCGACTGCAACAGGAGAAGCAATGATGCTTGTTACTTCGATACCAGCCGTAGTCACTGTTTCGACGAGTCGTTCAATGTGTTGAGACAAACAAGTAATAAAAAGAGCCTTTCCTTCGAGTTTTTTTCCTTTCATACCGACAGGGTCACCGAGGACAGGCTTTGCATCCAATTTGTACGCCAGAGGGATACGATGAACAACCTTTTTGTTCCTATCTTTCAGCGCTTCTTCGCATGCCCGCATTGTCCTTTCAACATCGAGTTCTGTGATTGTGTTGTCGACACGTGTGGAAGTAGCTGTACCAATCGCAGTATCTGTCGATAGACCGATGCCACCAACAGAAAGAGATGCTTTCTTGATCTTGATACCGGCCTGCTTTTCAGCTTGTGATACTGCGTCACGGACAGATGCAATCGCGAGGTTGGAATTGACGATGTAGCCTTTTCGCACACCACCAGAAAGAGCGATACCAGCACCGATAAGTGTTGGCTCTGAGTCGTTTTTTTTATACTCGACGATGACGACGCGAGTGTGAGATGTTCCTATGTCGATGCCTGTGAGTATGGTTCGTGCCATGTGGTAGATCGTCGCCAAAAAACTTTTTGAAGATGGCGTTTTCCTCTCTCTCCATTGTACTACCATGTTCGATTCCTTTCAAATGCAAAAGACCATGAATATAGAGGTATGAGAGAAAATCTTGGTATGACATCTCAAAACTTTTTGCTTGGGAGCGGATTGTACCGAGACACAGAACAAGTTCACCAGAACTTTTATTAAGTGAGAAAGAAAGAATATTGGGTGTGTATGATTTCTTTCTATAGAGATGATTTAGCTTTTGAGCATTTTGGGGAGTGGCAAAAAGAATCGAAAGCTCATATTTTTTTCCAAGGACTTTATTTTTAATAGAAAAATATGGCAAGCTGGGGAGCTTACCATATGTCTCTCTTTTTATTGAAACGTTACCAAACTCTCTGTACATACTATTCCTTGATTTTGCCGAGCTTCTTTAGACGATCAGTTTCTTTGAGTTTTGCGATTCGTCGGAGAGCACCCTTCTTGCGAACTAGTGAGGATTTTGGGCGGGTGTTGTAACGCTGTCCTTTTACTTTCTGAATAATTCTAGTCTCCTGAACTTTCTTTGTGAATCGACGAAGCACGCTTGCGCTTGTCTCTCCTGAATTCTTTTGAACATTGATTTGGATTGTTGCCATAAACGTTAGATTAACACAACAAATTTCATTTTGCAAATGGAAACGACTTAGTTGTATAGGTTCTTCGGGTCTATTTCTATATCCCAGACACCCTTTAGTCGCAGTAGTATAGGGAGCAAGACATTGTCGCGATGTGCCACGTCTTTATTTGTACTCCAAAGAGTCGGTGCTAACTGAAGAAGAAGATATGGAGTTTCTCTGAATATGCCGTGATGAGGTCCGCGATAGGAGTGTGGGTGATAACCAATGAGAAGAGATTCTGCGTAACGGCGAAGGTCTTCTTCCTTTTCCCTTGGTCCTACATACGAGAGTCGTATAAGACGGGCAAAAGGAGGGTAGTTGGCATCCTTCCTGCTTTGAATTTCCTTTCTATACCAATCGAGCATTGAACCACCCTGCATGCTCACGAGCAGGTGACTGTCTGGATGTCGGGTTTGAACAATGAGTGACCTGTCCGCAACGAGGGATAGTGTTCCAAGTAGTTGCGCCAGTCGCTCTTCGCGGTCAAAATGTGGAAGTGAAAGTAGTGTGTCGAATGAAATAACCGCACAAGATGAAACCGGGGACGTGAGATAACCAAATGCCATTTCTGTAGCAACAAGTATAGCTCCACCGGATTCCTCAAATGATTTCGCAATTAGAGTGGCGCTCTTTGGTGATTTATTCTGCGTGCTATCAATTCGAAATATTTGTACTTCGGGGAAAAGTATTCTTGCACTTTCTGCAAGTGCTTCGACACCAACACCAAGCGGGAGGAGTCGCCAACTTTCGCAAGACTGACAATGAGTTGGTGCGATTTTCTCCAGTTTACAATTTTTGCATATAAGAATTCGCTTTTTGTCCTTTTCAAAGAGAGTGAATGGCACGTTGCATTTATCACACAAGACAACAAGTCCGCAATCCGCGCAAGTAATCTTCGTTGCGATGCCGTGGCGAAGAGCGAACAAGAATACATTTTGTTTTGATGAAAGCGAACGCGTTATGTGATCAATCAATTGTGGTGAGAAATACGGAGAAAGAGGTGTTTTGTTTGCATTATCAATCATAGAAATAATCTGCAAATCGCGAACTGGCGGTAAGCGAAATGATGTCGGCATGACTTCGTCGAATTCTCCTTGCTCACGTCGTGCAATCGTCTCAACACGAAGCAAAGTATCTGCAAATATAATTTTCATATCGAGCTTTGTTGCCAGCACTTCCGCGTAGAGTCTCTGGTCGACATGAGGACGCGTTCGTGAAGTATATGCACTCGAGGATTCTCTTTCAATAATAAGAATACTCACATCTGTGCGTGGAAGTGACAGAAAAAGTGGAGTTGAAATAATCAGTTTGACGTGAGATTCGTCAAGAACCTTTCTCCAAGTTGTCTGAGTTTTCTTCGACGTGAGATTGCTTGTGAGTAAAACGACGTTCTCCTCGATTCCCTTTGAGAGATGCTCATAAAAAAGGGTTGCGTCGTTGATGGTTGGCACAATGAGGGCAATCGATTCCTTTCGCGCAAAGGCCTCTCGTATGAATGTTTTGTAATAAGATATTCGGTCATCAAATGATGCTTGGAAAATAAGCTTTTCGTTTCGAACACTAGTAAACTTACGTTGTTCATGTTTCTTGGCCTCAGGCATTTTCTCGTCAAGTATTGCTTCTGGCACGAAAAGGTCGAGGATCGCCCCTGTCTCGGTCAGGTAATAGTCAGCAAGAATCTGCGCAACTTGCACGGACTCCTTGCGAAAAGGCGCGTTTCCTACAATGCTCTCTATTCTCTTGAATCCAAATGGAGAATTTTTGATTTCGCTTTTGACATCGACTGCGTCCTTCATCGAAACGACAAGAGCCGGGTAGATCTTGCTTCGCACAGGCACACGAACAAGCGTCCCTGGCAGTGCTTCCTTGAGTGAGAAGTAAGTAAGGGTTTCCTTCTGTATGCCTTTGGCAATGACGATAACATCGAGGACGTACATATATGAAGAGTATAGCATTCCGACCACCTCAGATGTTTTAGTTTACAAGAGTCGAAGTATGTGGTAATTTCATTGAGATAAATTTATTTTCAAACAAAATTTTTTTTATGAGATTTAATCAAAGAGTTATGGAAAAGCAAAAGTCTGACGGCAAACATGTTTGCGTTGGACTTGACAGTGACAAAAGCAAACTTCCTTCGGGAATCTGGAGAAGTGAGTTTCCGCAGTTCGCGTTCAACCACGATATCATTAATGCAACCAAGAATATTGCCGGATTCTACAAACCCAATTTCGCATTCTATCTTGGTGCAGGTATCAATGGAATGCGTGCACTTGAGGAAACAGTTTTGTATATCAGAAAACAAACTGATGCGATTATCATTTTGGATGCAAAATGGGGTGATATCGATAATACCAATCTTGGCTACGTTGATTATGCTTTTCATCAGCTTGGGGTTGACGCGATCACGATTGCTCCGTTCATGGGTGGTACGGCCAATATGACTTTTCTTTCCGATTCAGAAAAAGGTGCATTCGCCCTTTGTGCAACATCGAACAAGGGTGCAGAGGAATTTCAAAGTGATGAAAGAGGGCAAGAATCCGGAATGTATCTTTACGAGAAGATTGCGCTAAATGTAGAAAATGGATGGAACATATATGGCAATTGCAATCTGGTGACAGGTGCAACACAGCCAGAGGACACTATTGTTCGCATCAGAGAAATTGTTGGAGATGACATTAATCTCCTTGTGCCCGGCATCGGAGCGCAGGGCGGTGATTTGGAAAAATCAGTGAGAGCTGCTGCCAATAGCGAGGGCGTCGGATTCATCATAAATTCATCACGTGGAATCATTTTTGCAAGCTCTGGAGGTGATTTTGCGGAGGCTGCAGGACGAGAGGCTCTGAAACTTGATGAAGAGATCAGGAGATGCAAAAGACGATTACTAACAGCATATTAAAAAAAATAACGTGGTGCAAATATTTGCACCACGTTTTTATTTATTTTACTGGAAAACCATGCTTATCTCCCCAATTGGGTTGATCCTCCCGCCATTCCTTCAGCACTTTTAGTTGATTCTCATCAACAAATTTTAATTCAACAGCTGTCTGAAGTAACTGTTGGTACGTGAGTGCTGAATATACTTCATACCCAGCTTTTGCTATCAATTCCTTTGAGCTTTCTAGCTCGTAATTGAATATAGTTAGTACGCATAGTACCTCTGCGCCTGCCTTTTTACATGCGTCTGCCTCCTTTGCAAATGAAGCTCCTGTAGATATCAAGTCTTCTACAACAATCACACATTTGTTTGAAAGCTCTGCTTTTTGAAAAATATTTTCAGGCGAGTAATGGGTCACTGTTTTGCAATGTAGATCTTGATTGCTTAGTGCTGATAAACAGTTCGACTTAGCCTGATCATCGCCAACGTTGATTAAATCGAAATCTTCGTTCACTACATCCGCTCCCTCGATCGACTTCTTTAATCCATGTTTTTTTACTGCTGGGCGAACGTACGAAAATCGAAGTTTGTACATGTTTGCAAACAGCACGCCAAGTGGTATGCCAAATGGTGCAGACGATACAATGCTTCTATTGTACGAATTTCCAATCGGTAAATTCATCACAGAGGAGAACTCGTATGGAGTATCATCTACAAATATAAGCATTTTCTTGTGAAGGATGTCGGCGAGAGTTGACGCTGGTCCGATGCCGGAGAGCGATGTTCCGCAGATGTAGTCTACGTGCTGTAGCCCAATTTCGTTTTCAGCAAGAACATCAATGAGTGACTTTGTCACTAGCATGCGATGTTCGTACTCAGCTAGAAGCATTCTGTTATCATTGTATATAGGATTACGAGTCCCACTTGCCCAAATGAATGGATCATTTGGCCGTAGTTGTATGCTCCCGATTTCAAGGGAAGCCTTTGCGAGAAGTTCCGCATATTCTTTTATTTTTTTCATTGAATTTCTTTTAGTTCATTTACACATTACATCTAAATTTCATTGTTGTCAAAGCTAAAATATTTCTTTTTCACATGTCCTCGTTCTATGGTAGTATGCTCAATATATGGGATTTTTCTCGAAGAAATTGGGAATAGATTTGGGAACGGCAAACACTCTCGTGTATGTGCCGGGAAAGGGTATTGTGCTCAACGAGCCATCAGTCGTCGCTGTATCTGAAGAAGATAACAAAGTGCTCGCTATCGGTGTCGAGGCAAAAGAAATGGTAGGGAAGACACCAGAGAACATCATTGCGTATCGTCCTATGAAAGACGGCGTGATCGCAGATTATAGAGTGACAGAAGCGATGCTTCGCTACTTCATCAGGAAAGCGCTCGGTAAGTACGGTTTCTTCAGACCTGATGTCATGGTATCGGTGCCTGCAGGTATCACTTCGACAGAGCGACGTGCGGTCGTGGAAGCGACTATTCGCGCGGGAGCAAAGAATGCATACGTCGTGAAGGAGCCTATCCTTGCGGCTATCGGAGCAGGAATTCCGATACATGAGTCGCGTGGACATATGGTGGTGGATATTGGCGGAGGAACCACAGACGTTGCGGTGATTTCTCTTGGCGGTATTGTCGCTTCGACTTCTGTAAAGTGCGCTGGTAACAAAATCGATCAGGCGATCGCGGATTACATCAAGAAAACATACAACCTTTCGATAGGTGACCGTACCGCAGAATTGGTGAAGATTAAAATAGGTGCTGCTATTGCCGTAGAAGAAGAACTCACAGTCGTTATCAAAGGGCGAGATTTTATCCAAGGTCTTCCACGTTCAGCAAATATTTCGACGAACGAAGTTGTCAAAGCTATTGATGGTGAATTGAAGCAAATCATTCGTGCGATCAAAGATGTTCTAACAGAAACACCCCCCGAACTCGCATCTGACATTATTGACCAAGGTATCATTATGACAGGAGGAACATCATCCCTTCGCAATCTAACCGATTTGGTTTTCCGAAAAACTGGCGTGCGTGCTCGACTTGCTGAGGATCCTCTTTATTGTGTCGTCAAAGGCACAGGTATCGCACTTGAACACTTGGACACATACAAGAAGTCAATTTTAAGCAAACGATAAAGTCGCATATATTTGATGGAAAAATTTTTGCAGACACCATTTACTCATCACGCATATCTTTTGATTGGAGAAAGAGAGAAACTCTTGTCGCAGGCGAGAGAATTGATCCAGAACAATGGTGAAAATAATTTTGCTGTCGAAGAATACAATTTTGATATGCTCACTATAGACGAAGCACGAGAACTTCGTGCTTCACTTTCGCTCATGCCAAACGATACCAGAGAAAGACTCATTTTTGCTTCCTTTGGCGGTGTCAACTATGAAGCAGTGCAAACAATATTGAAAATGGTAGAAGAACCAGGAGACAAAACTCGTTTTTTCTTTTTTGCATCTCCTTATGTCCAATTTCCAGACACATTTCTCTCACGATTTACTATATACAAAGATATTCACAGAGTAGAGACGTATGTCGCAGAAGCAAAAAGCTTTTTGAAAGCAAGTTCGAGTGAGCGGATAGTTATTATTGAAAAAATGAATGCAAAAAAAAAGAAAAACAAAGAGGAAAGTGTTTTCAGAGCAGAAGCACTATTGCTTGTCGATGCACTCGAGCAATATATGTATGAAAAAATGAAAAATGGAAGTGTGAGTGCTGATAGTATGAGAAAGCTTCTTGAAACAAAATCATATCTAAGAGACCGAGGCGCAATGACCAAGATGCTCCTCGAATCTCTCGCGCTGACCATTCCTTCCACTGATTGATGACCCTTTCTTCACCGCACGTGAAATATACAGGCCTTGTCTGTGTATTGGAGCAAGTTTTGATACTGCAATAGTCTTCCAAACTATAGCCTAAGAATATATATTATGAGAAATTATCGCATCGCGGTATAATTGGCAAATGTCATATCAGTTCAATCAAGCAAACGAAGAATTCCAAAAGGTAGCAGACTGGCTCAAAAATGAGTACATGACACTACATAGCGGAAAGGCTAGCCCTATTTTTCTGGATTCTATCCAAGTAGAAAACTATGGAGCGATGATGCCGATTAAGAATATAGCCTCAATATCAATAGAAGATCCCAAAACACTACGCGTGTCTCCTTGGGATAAGTCTCAGGTAAAGGAAATCGAGAAAGCTATAGGTGCTGCAAATCTCGGGCTTTCAACGGCAACAGATGAGATTGGTTTGCGTGTGATTTTTCCAATGTTAACAACAGAGAATAGGGAAAGAATGGTAAAAGTTTTGAAAGAAAGAATGGAGGAAGCTCGTATTCGCGTGCGCGCTGTTCGAGAGAAGACACAGAAGGAAATAGAAGAAAAAGAAAAGAACGGTGAGATGTCAGAGGATGATAAGTTCCGTTCGAAAGAAGAGTTACAAAAACGAGTTGATGATACGAACGCAAAACTCGAATCTCTTTTTGAAATAAAGCAAAATGAAATCATGAACAATTAAATAATATGAACATAATCATTTTCATTATAATCCTATTTGTCCTTATCCTTGTTCACGAACTAGGACATTTTATTGTGGCAAAGCGGGCTGGTATACGCGTTGATGAATTTGGTATCGGCTTTCCACCGCGTGCAAAGAAATTGTTTCATAAAAATGGTACTGACTATACTCTAAATTGGATTCCATTTGGGGGATTTGTCAAAATCCACGGTGAAAACTACGAAGACCAGCTCGAAGGCAAAACCGAGACAAAACCTGACAGCTTTGTTTCCAAGCCTAAATATATTCAAGCATTGGTGTTGGTTGCAGGGGTGGCGATGAACTTTTTGTTAGCGTGGTTTCTGATTTCTATAGGTTTTATGGTTGGACTTCCGACATCTGCTGGAGAGGGAATAGATAAAGGCAAATTTATACAAGAACCTACGCTGACTGTTTTGGGTGTGACAGCTGATTCTCCTGCTGCACTAGCAGGGCTTGTCGCTGGAGACACAGTGCTCAAAATAGAGGACAAAAATCAAACTGTCATTGATGCTCCAACACCTGAATTGTTGCAGGGATTTATCAAGAGTCACTCAAACGAAGAAATAGTTTTTACAGTGAACGGTGAAGGGGGTAACCGTGAGGTAGTCGTCACCCCAAAAGACAATATAGTCGACGGTCATGCTGGTATAGGGATTAGTATGGATATGGTGGGAGTGCTCAGACTGCCTTTCTTTGCTTCTATCGGAACTGGTTTCAGCGCGACGGTCAATATGACAAAAGCAGTGGCGCAAGGACTTGGAGGAATATTTACAGGCTCAACTGATCTAGGCAGTGTGACCGGCCCTGTTGGTATCGTTAGCATAGTCGGAGACGCCGCAAGTTTCGGATTTACCCATCTCCTGTCTTTGACAGCCATTATTTCACTCAATCTTGCTGTCATCAACCTCGTCCCTTTTCCAGCACTAGATGGAGGACGACTCCTTTTTGTTGGTATTGAGGCTATCACAAAAAAGCAAATTCCTCCCAGAATATTTTCTCTGACAAATGCGATTGGATTTTATGTTTTGATTGCGCTTATGCTTCTTGTTACTGTGCGTGACATAGTACACCTCTTTTAGTTTAGGATATTAAAAACTTCACCGTAGGAAAACGGTGAAGCAAATTTTTTCAAATTATTTTCTTGCATAGTAGCTAATGAGATACCCGAGGCAAACTGGTATAGCGCAGAGAAAAAGATATATCCAATAGCCAAGCATAAGTTTCTCATAAGACTCAACCGCAAAACCGGATATGAGTATGGCAAGAACATGCAGAATCAGTATCAATAAGTACATATGCCACAAGGGAGTGTTGATTGACCTAATCCAGATAACAATAATGATTCCAAATAGAATTTCCTGCCAGAGCAGAAGCTTCAAAGAATGTGTCGAGATTTGCAATACAATAAACCCGATAAGTGCGACAAAGGTGATTACCCTCTGTTGCTTTGTTTGTTTCTTCATAGTTAAGGTTTGAATTAAGCATACGGTAAATTTGGCATATTTGCTAGTTCAATATAAATTTTGACAATTTACGATTTTCTGTTATCATACATTTGTTACTTTCTGCGGAAGCGCAGATTTTTATTTTGTCTCATATCAAAAATATGGAAATCAGAAACATCGCAATAATCGCACACGTCGACCACGGCAAGACAACTCTTACCGATGCACTTATGAAATTCTGCAACATGTTGCCAGAAGGTGCTTCGATGGACTCAAACGATCTCGAAAAGGAACGAGGAATCACTATTTACTCCAAAAACACATCTGTCATTTTTAAGGGGACTAAGATAAACATAGTCGACACCCCTGGTCACGCAGACTTCGGCTCTGAGGTTGAACGCGTCCTTCGTGCTATCGACGCAGTCTTACTTTTGGTTGACGCCGTTGAAGGTCCGATGCCTCAGACTCGATTTGTACTCAAAAAGTCACTTGAACTAGGACTAAAACCAATTGTCATCATCAACAAGATAGACAAACCACAGTCTGACCCAAAACGAGTTCACGATGAAGTCTTTGAACTTTTCATGGAACTTGGTGCAACGGACGAACAACTTAATTTTGAGACTCTTTATGCTATCGGACGTCAGGGAATAGCAAAGCGAACATTGGACGAAGAATCCACGACGTTAGAACCTCTTTTGGACTTCATATTAGAAAAAGTCGCACTCGCATCTGGTGACACAAACGCGCCATTTGTTTCGCAAGTATTTAACCTAGCGTACGACAATTTTCTCGGACGTTTAGCACTCGTCCGTGTCTATGCTGGCAAAATAGCGACCGGTAGTATTGTTGTTGTCAAAAAGCCAGACGGCACATCACGAAATGGCCGAATCACAAAACTCATGAATTTCAACGGGCTTGCACGCGAAGAAGTCAAAGAATTGGTCACTGGTGATATTGCGCTCGTTGCGGGCATACCAGACATTTATATAGGGGAAACAATCGGTGTTGATCAAAGCGTAGAGCCAAAGGGCGCTATCGCTATTGACGAGCCAACCATCTCGCTTCAGTTTCTCGTTAATGATTCTCCTTTTGCCGGTCGTGAAGGAAAATTTGTAACTGGACGTCAAATTCGTGAAAGACTTGAGAAAGAACTTGAAATCAACGTTGGTTTACGGGTAGATTTCACTGACGAAACATATATTGTCTCAGGACGTGGTGAACTACACATTGCAATACTTTTGGAAAACATGCGCCGAGAGGGATACGAGTTACAAGTATCTCAACCCAAAGTTATAATCAAGAATGTAGACGGGGTAAAATCTGAACCATTTGAAGAAGTTATTGTTGATGTACCAAGTGAATACTCAGGTGCTGTGATCGAAAAGCTAACTCGTCGTCGCGCATCAATGCTTGAAATGAAGGAGAAAGATGGTGTGACACGTATTGTTTTCGAAATGCCAACACGTGGACTTTTGGGTTATCGTGGACAGTTTGTTATTGATACAAAAGGCGAGGGAATTCTCTCTGCTCGTGTGACAGGATTTATGGCACATGCAGGTGAGATAAAGAAAAAAGATGTTGGGTCTATGGTGACAATGATTGCCGGCAAAACGGCAGGATACGCACTTTGGAATTTGCAAGAAAGAGGAGTGCTCTACATCGGGCCAGCTACAGAAGTATACGAAGGAATGGTACTTGGAAATACATCAAAAGGTGAGGAAATGTCCGTCAATCCAGTCAAAGGTAAACAGCTTACCAACGTTCGTGCATCTGGTACAGATGAAGCGATCAATCTCGTTCCTCCATGGACACTCTCAATCGAACGTGGACTTGAGGTGATGAATGAAGATGAATATTTGGAAATTACGCCTCACAATGTACGTTTACGCAAGAAATATCTCACGGAAATAGATAGGAACAAAGCAATAAGAACTAAATAGACTTGTCAAAATACTAATAGTTATCCACATTTGACTATTGTTTGATGTCGTGATATTATGGAAATATTCAAAGAATTTAAATTTAATCAATCCGAAACAAACTCACTATATGTCAAATAAGCAAATTTCATTCAAACCAAAGCAAGTAACGAAGAGACTATTAAATGATTTACAGGAGAGGGCTCACGAGGTTATAACGGGCCGTTTTGGTCTTCAAGAAGACGACAGAAAAACACTTGAAACTATTGGTGAAAAATATGGTATTACACGAGAGCGTGTTCGTCAGATAGAAAATGCCGCACTTATTGCAATTCGCAAATCAGATTCTTATAGAAAGGAGAAAGAAATATTTGATGAACTCG
Organism: uncultured Candidatus Saccharibacteria bacterium; assembly: GCA_964606295.1. Classification (GTDB taxonomy): domain Bacteria; phylum Patescibacteriota; class Minisyncoccia; order Phycocordibacterales; family UBA9973; genus JAGOPB01. Next base: position 94,064 of record CAZSFR010000001.1, on the reverse strand, counting down.
AAGCAATGATTCACAATATGGGAGCCATAGTTTCAGAAGAGGATTTCCTTACGTCTATCGCAAAGGACAAAGTTGCCCAGAATCACGTACACTTCTATCTAGTTCTTGGAGACGCCTTTAGCAAACACAAGGAGGATGAACATTTCAAAGCGCGATGGAGTGTCAAACATGAAGTTGCAGAATCTGTTCATATTGCTCTCAAAAATCTTTACGGTTCACTTTCTGACGATGAGCTCGTAACCGAACCTGACATGGTCAATAGATTCATCTCACACTTGAAAGATCTTTCAAGTGAATACAAAAACGAGGAGTTGGCGAAGAGATGGCTATATCTATCAAAGGGTATTTCTCGAAACCCTCTTGGAGAGTGGGGTAAATCAACATCATCAAGTGTGAAAACTCGTGGTGTAAAAGATTTTGCCTACCTTGTCATGCGAAAACATGGCTCACCAATGCATTTTAGAGAAGTTGCAAAAGCTATAGAGGCAACATTTGGGAAGAAGACTCATGTTGCAACCTGCCACAACGAACTTATCAAGGATTCACGTTTTGTTCTCGTCGGTCGCGGTATGTACGCACTTCGTGAATGGGGATATAAGTCCGGAGTTGTTAGGGAAGTTATCAAAGATATTTTGAAGAAAGATGGTCCTCTAGCAAAAGATGATATTATCGACAAAGTTCTCAAAGAGAGATATCTCAAGCGAAACACTATTTTAGTAAATCTCCAGAATGCAAAGTACTTCAAAAAGAATAAGAACGGATTGTACTCACTCGCAGGATAAAACAAACACAAAAGAACCCGGACATATGTCTGGGTTCTTTTGTTACTTTTCCTACTTTTCGGTATACTAGTAGTATGAATCAATCGACATCTCAAAAGGGATTTATTGCGCCACTTCTTTTGATTATCGGGCTAATATTGTGTTTGGTCTTGATAGGATTCTTTAGTCAGAATATCAAGCATGCATATGAACCCGTCAATCCAACAGTCCCTATTCCAGATGATGTAATAGTTTCAGCAGACACAGACAGTCCCACAGCAAACGACATTGTGTGTGGAATCATTGTAGAAACTCCGGCAGATAACCAATCCATATCGAGCCCTCTCGTTATACAAGGATACGTGAACGGTTGCGGTTGGCAGGCTTCATCCAACGGCATTGCCTATGTCGGACTTTATTCCGCATCAGGCACACCGCTAACGACTGAAATTCCAGTTTCTGTTTTGGGAGGAGGCACAACGACAACGACTAGTTTTGTTACGACACTAGTGTACCCAGACACGACATCATCTTTGTCAGGATATCTGTTGTTTAGAAATGCTGATGATTCCTCACGTACTTATAAGCGAGATGTAAAATACTAAAATTATGGAAGGCGAATTTTTAGCATCATGGTTTGGGCGCATCATCGGATTCATCATTTTTGATCTCTGGGTTATTTGGGCGCCACTTATTTTATTTATACTTGCTGAATTTTTTTGGCACCACTATGTTGCGGAGAGATTTATCGCAGGAATACAATGGGATTTGATTGAAATCAAAGTTCCTCGTGACATGCTAAAGAGTCCACTTGCAATGGAGCTTTTTATCACAAACGCTCTTTACCAAAAAACAGACAAGGGAATATGGGAAATATATATCCAAGGAGCAACGTGGTTTTGGTTTTCACTCGAGCTTGCTTCGATTGACGGACAAGTACACTACTTTATTCGTGTACCGTCTCGTCTACGCAATTTAGTTGAATCTCAGCTCTACGCACACTTTCCTCAGGTAGAGCTGACCAAAGTAGAGGATTACTCTCACAGGATTCCTCCTCTAGTCAAAGATGGACCGTACAACGCGTGGGGATGTGAATGGGTACTTGCAAAGGAAGACCCGTATCCTATCAAAACATATGTTGACTTCGGACTTGACAAGGACCCAAAGGATGAGTATCGCAATGACCCTATCACAGGAGTTCTGGAATACATGGGCTCAATCAAAAAAGGTGAACAGCTTTGGTTGCAGATTATTATCCGTGCATCATTCAAAACATGGCATACACACGGGACTTTGTTTAAGCACCACGGATACTATGATGAAGTAATGCGTTTGATGAAAGAATTATTGTTACCGTACACTAAAGTTTCAAGGGATGATGATGGAAATATTTTGTCAAAAGAAGCAAGAACTCCGGATTATTTGAAGACAGAGATCGAAGCAATCAAAAGATCCGCAGATAAGATTCCTTTTGATGTCGGCATTCGCACGATGTACGTGGCAACGAAGGAAGCGTGGGATAACAATACACGTCGCGGTTTTCGTACCATGTGGAGACAATACAGTAGTCCCAACCTAAACGGTTTCAAACGCGTCAGATCAACTCAATACGACTATCCGTGGCAAAACCCCTACGATATACCACTATACAAACTCAAAAACCGCATGCTCATGTACTACAAACTCCGCACGCTCTTTTTTCCGCCGTTTTGGCTCTCGTACGAGTATCCGATCTGGTCATATATTTTCCCGTCCCAAAAACCGGAGTATTTCGTATTGAATACTGAAGAGCTTGCAACGATCTGGCACTTCCCATCACGTAGCACTGAAACACCAACTATCGAGCGTATCGAAACTCGTACATCTAAGCCTCCGGCAAACCTACCTTTCTAGTCTATGGCAAAGCTTTTTGGCAAAGGTGGAAAACGCTACACCATAACATCGCTTCTTGTTTTGCTTTTTCTTGTTACGTTTCTTATGGCGTCACTTCCTCCACGTAGTTTCCCAAAAGAGCATACTCTTACGGTTGAGAAGGGCGACGGACTGCGACTAGTCAGTGCACGTCTTGAGAAAGAAAATCTTATACGATCTAGATTTATATTCGAGTTTCTTGTTGTCATAGTTGGAGGAGAAGAGTCCATAGCGTACGGAGAGTATTATTTTGAAAAACCTATCGGAGCCCTGGCGATAGCAAAGCAACTTGTCGGACATGATTTCAATATTTCCTATAAGAAAGTAACAATTCCAGAAGGACTCACTAACAAAGAAATCGAGATTATTATGGACAAGGCATACAAAAATTTTGACCCGTTGAAATTTGCTGAACTGACAAAAGAGAAAGAAGGGTACCTTTTCCCTGATACATATTTCTTTTTTCCTGCAGTTTCGACAGAAGAGATTGTCTCAACGCTTCTCAAAAATTTTGAAACGAAAACCAGAAGTCTCGCAGACGACATAGCTAAGAGTGCCATTTCCAAAAGCGATATTGTCATCGTAGCGTCGCTTATTGAAGCCGAAACGAACGGCAACGATGACAGAGAGATGATTGCAGGTATTATCGCACACAGACTTCGTATCGGAATGCCTCTTCAGATAGATGCCACTGTTGCATACGCTCTTTTAAAGTTGGGTGAGCCTCTTTCTCTTAGCGATCTCAAGACTGATTCTCCTTACAACACCTATATCCACAAGGGACTTCCGCCTGGCCCAATAGGGAATCCAGGATTAGTCTCACTTTCTGCAGTTCTTCATCCCACACAGACATCGTACCTTTACTATCTCCACGATGAGAATGGTACAATACACTACGCAAATACGTTTGAAGAACATAAAAGAAATAAATCTCTTTACTTGAAATGAAAAAACACAACTTAGCATTTGTTGATACAGAAACAACAGGACTTGATTTTGATAGACACGAGCTCGTGTCTATTGGTTGTGTTATTGCATCACAGGATTGGTCTTCAGGAAAGCTCGTTCTGACACAACTTGATGAATTTGAAATCAAAATCAAGCCAACTCATATAGAAACAGCAGACCCGCAAGCGCTACGTGTCAACGGCTACAACGAAGCTGATTGGGTATTTGCATATAGTCTCTCTGAGGCAATGGGGGAATTTGCGAAAAAGACAAAGGACTGCATTTTTGTCTCGCACAACCTCTCCTTTGATGCATCGTTCATGGATAAGGCATTTCGTCAGTCGGGAGTTCCAAATTCAATGCATTATCCGCGAATTGATACCATCTCGCTTGCGTTTGCGAAGCTTCACAACACTGAGGACTTGCGTTACTCCTTGTACTCTCTCTGTGGACATTTTGGTATCAAAAATTCAAATGCACATACGGCACTTTCAGACGCGCGGGCACTTTTTGAGATATATCAGAAGTTGATGATACTTTAAGCTTGCGTGAATTGACTGGATTGTGTAGAACATGATTGTGAAGAATAAGAAACAAAAGGTTTTTATTGGTCTCTCTGGTGGCGTGGATTCCTCAGTGAGCGCTTATCTGCTGAAAACAGCTACACCAAATAACTTTGAAAAATTATTTGATCGTCCGACACCAGAGGGGTTTAAGGGCTACGACGTCACGGGAGTGTTTATTCGTACATGGCAACCTGAATTCGCTGAGTGTACATGGCGAGATGAGAGACGCGATGCCATGCGCATAGCGTCATTTCTCGACATACCATTTCTTGAATGCGACGCAGAAGAGGCTTACAAAAAGGGTGTTGCTGACTATATGATAGAGGAATACAAGAAAGGAAATACTCCGAACCCCGATGTCATGTGCAACAGAGAAGTGAAGTTTGGTGTTTTTTGGCAATTTGCAGAAGAGAGAGGGGCGGATTTTATAGCGACAGGACACTATGCTCGCGTCGCAAAGGCGACGCGAGCAGTCGAAAGCCATGAACTCAAAACTAAAAATTATCATTTATTAGCTGGCATCGATCCAGCTAAGGATCAAAGTTACTTCTTGTGGACTCTCAAACATGATGATCTTGCTCATGTTTTGTTTCCTGTTGGACATTTGAATAAAAACGAAGTCAGAGACATTGGGCGGAAGGTTGGTATTCCAACTGCAGAAAAGAAGGATAGCCAAGGTGTTTGTTTCATCGGTCCGATAGATATGAAAGAATTTCTTTCGCATTACATGGATCAAAAGGAGGGAGATGTTTTGGATATTGGCGGCGAAGTCATCGGCAAGCACATCGGCGCGCTGTTCTACACACTTGGCGAGAGACACGGATTCACACTTCAAAAGAGAAAAACTGATGCTGGAAGGATGTTTGTTGTCGCTAAAGATGTTGAGCAAAACACAATCACAGTTTCTGACACTCATCCAGACAAAGGTGAAAACAGTGGGCAAATTTTTCTAGAAGATGTGAACATAATTTCGTTATTGCCTGAAACTATAGATGTGAATATTCGCTATCATGGGGAAAGATACAAGGCAAAACTTGTGAGTGTAAAAGCGAAGTATGTTCTGACATTTCTTGATTCAAAACCAGCGGTCGCTGTCGGCCAATCAATAGTTTTCTACGACAATGATACATGTTGTGGAGGAGGTGTCGTCGCGGAAGCTTGAAGTTAATGCGACAACCTAGTACAATTCTTGTATGGAAATATTTCAAGACCTCAGCACAATAGACATGTTCATACGACTTGTAGTGGCGATGCTTTGTGGAGTTCTCATAGGAACAGAGAGAATCATGGCCAACAAAATGGCAGGTGTTCGTACTTACGCACTTGTTTCGATGGGCTCTGCTCTTTTCGTTGTTATATCGCTCATGGTGACCTCTGCTTACATGGGTACATTCGATTTTGATCCATTACGAGTTGCGTCTCAGATCGTTACCGGTATCGGATTCCTTGGTGCAGGACTTATAATCTATCATAATGAACATTTACAAGGCGTGACAACAGCCGTGGGTATCTGGGTGTCAGCAGGTATCGGCATGGCCGCAGGTTTCGGGCTTTACAGTATTGCTATTTTAGCAACGCTTCTCACCCTTTTCATCTACGTCATCATGTTCTATTTTGAGCAACGAGTCAGAAAGTACAATAATAAAGCCGACCAGCAATAAAAAAAGCCTTCAGTAGAAGGCTTTTTTTATTCTCAAAAATAAGCTATATTTCTTGTATGAAATCCGATGAAGTCAGAGAAGCTTTTCTTAAATTCTTCGAATCAAAAGGGCACAAGATTTTGCCTTCTTCCTCGCTTGTGCCCGAGAACGATCCGTCGGTGCTTTTCACAACTGCTGGTATGCAGCAGTTCAAGCAGTACTACGGGGCTCCAGAGAATGCTATCAAAGACTTCGGCAGCGTAAACATTACAACAAGTCAAAAATGTGTTCGCACAGGCGACATCGACGAGGTTGGCGACGCAACTCATCTGACATTTTTCGAAATGCTCGGTAACTTTTCTTTTGGTGGATATGGACGACGCGAAGCTATTGAATATGCACACGAATTCATAACGGAAGTATTAAAGCTCACTATTTCGTATGTAACTTTCTACAAAGGGGAAGGAGTTGTTCCAAAAGATGAAGATTCTCGTGCGGTCTGGGAATCACTGGGAGTAGCAGATATCCGTGAAGATGGAGCGGATGTTTTTTGGGGGCCTACAGGACTCGGCGGACCATGTGGACCAACGACAGAAATATATTGTAAAAACGCAAACGGCGACGACGTAGAAGTCTGGAATATCGTTTTCAATGAATACACTTGTGATGGATCTCGCGAAGCACTCGATAAAGGCGAGGCAAAACTTACAAAAGCAGAAACTTTGGGAATCGATACAGGAATGGGATTTGAACGGCTTCTTGCGACAGTGCAGAATGTGGAGAGTGTTTATGATACGGATATATTTGCCGACGCAATCCAGTATCTCAGAGAACAGAGTTCAATGAGTAAAAGCGCTGAACTTGGTTTTATTCCGAATAAAAAATTTCTAAGGATAATTGCAGATCATATCAGAACAGCAATTTTTATGATTTCAGACGGTGTTGTCCCTGACAATAAAGATAAAGGGTATATTTTGAGACGCCTAATAAGGAGGGCGATGGTTCGCGCAAAACAAAGTCATATAGACATAGGACAGCTTTTGGTTTTAAGAGTAGGTATTTACAAAAAAATATATTCAGATATTTATCCTCAAATAGGTGAAAACATAGTTCACGAGATTTTACAAGAAGAATTACTTAAATTTCAGAAAACTTTGGAATCTGGGATAAAAGAATTTGAAAAAGGTGCTGATGCTTTTACACTAGCTACAACATATGGATTTCCAATAGAACTTACGGAAGAACTCGCGCAAGAAAAAGGAATAAAAATAGACAGAGTAGATTTTGATAAAAAAATGGCAGAACATCAATCTCTTTCTCGCACCTCATCTGCTGGCATGTTCAAAGGCGGACTTGCAAATCACAATGAACAAACCATCAAACTGCATACTGCACACCACTTATTACTCTCTGCACTAAAGCACGTACTAGGCAAAGATGTAAAACAACGGGGAAGCAATATTACCGAAGAAAGGCTTCGCATGGACTTTGCTTTTGACAGGAAGATGACAGATGAAGAGAAGAAGCGAGTGGAGGATATTGTAAATGGAAATATTGCAAAAGGACTCGCTGTAGTGAAATGTGAAATGCCACGAGAAGAAGCCGAAAAGATAGGGGCTGAGATGGAGTTCGGTGCAAAATATCCAGATATGGTTTCAGTATATATGATAGAGGATGAGAACAAAAATGCGATTTCAAAAGAATTCTGTGGTGGTCCACATATAGCAAATACTAGTGAACTCGGGACTTTCAAAATTCAGAAAGAGGAAGCATCTTCACAGGGTGTACGACGTATCAAAGCTGTTCTGCTATAAATCCATAATTTTATGCTAAAATTTGCATATGTTTGAATTCTTCAGCGTCAGGGATCGAGTTGACGGTATAGAGAGAGGATTTAATAATCCAAATGGATTTTCTTTTAGTAGAGCTAGGGATATTCTAGTGGAGATTTTGGGACTTCTCTTTGCTCCTGGTGGAATACTCATGATTCTTTGCTTTCTATGGGGATATACAAATGTTTTCGGCGGAGACTCAGGCTTTGCTAGGTTCATATTTTGGATACTGCTTATTTTGAATGGTATTCTCTTTGTTATTATTCGCATCGTGGTCAATTCAATGAGACAAATGAAAGGTAGGATAGCAATACAAAAAAAGCCGACCAACAAGGATGTTTATGTGACCTATGACGCAGAAGGCAAAAGAATTAAGGAAAACGACTAATCATGCTGTATACTATATAGACATGCAACTTTTTCATAAGAAAAACAATGCAAGGCGAGTTATTGTTCTTGACGTAGGCTCCGGCACCGTCGGTGGCTCTATTATTTCATGTCCACAGAAGGAAGGAATTCCTGCGCACCCTACTATGGAAAAAACGTTTCGGATGCCTATCGTTGTCAAAGATAATATTTCATTTGCGACATTGCTTGAGGGCACGCTTGTATCTGTCAAAAAGTGTGTCGAGCATTTAGTCACTGGTGAAAAAAACATTCCCCACAACATACATGTCATTATTTCTTCGCCTTGGCACGCATCACAAACACGTGTCGTCACGCTTTCCAAAATGACACCATTCACTTTTACACAGAAACTCCATGACGAACTCTTGGAAAAGGAATTGCGAGCATTTGAAGAAGAGTATAAAACAAAATTTGGCTCACTTGGAGAAGATGTCGTCATCGTTGAGTCAAACACCATGAGCGCACGACTAAATGGCTACTCAGTTCTTTCGCCAGATGGTAAATCAGCTTCATCTGTCGAACTCTCACTTTTTATAAGTATGTCACCAAAAGAAGTGCTTTCGAAAATCGAATCTTCTGTACAAAGTGCAAGCCATCGATCAACAGTACATTTTCACACGTCTATCTTTTCTGTTTTTACAACGATGCGTGACACATTCGCAGATACAAAAGATTTTCTCATAGTCGATGTTGATGGAGAGTTGACGGACATATCATTTATCGAGGCCGATGTTATTTTGGAGAATGCTTCATTTCCCTGCGGGAGAAATCACTTTGCGCGCATAGTAACAGAAGAGTTGGGTAAATCTAAAGACGAAGCCGAAGCAATGCTTTCGCTTTACAGAGACAATACTCTCGAATCAAATCTAGTTGCTGGTATGGAGAAAGCAGTTCTCAAAGCTGAGTCTGTCTGGATCAAATCATTCTCTCAAGCACTAGCGACACTTTCAAGTGATATATTTATTCCACCGACTATCTTTGTACTTGTTGATGAAAATCATGAAAAGTGGGTAAAGGGAGCCCTTGACGATGAAGCACTGATGCCTTACCAAATTGCAGGAGAGAAATTTAATGTTATAGTTATAAAGCTTCCTTTGTTCAAGGAATGGCTAACATATATTCCCGGCGCAACTTATGATGTGTATATGGGAATGTTGGCTCTATACATTACACGCCGAACAGAAAGTTAATTCAGTATCAAAATATGGCAAATAATAATTTCATTCAAGACATAGTCTCTCCAAATAATGAGCCCGAAAGACCAGTAAGGTTGGATAAAAAGGTAGTTCAATCTGATACAAATCGATTGAATAGGGATATACTTGTTCCTCGAGAAGAACTCACCAGCTCGGAAGAAACTGAACTTTTGAATGCAAATAGAGAGATTGATACCAATCCTTTTCTCATGCGCTACGCGAGGCACGCTGTCACACAAGAGTCTGATATGCCGGAAGTACGTACTCCAAACGTTGCAACTGTTTCAGAACTAAAATTGCCAAGCACACCAAAGGAAACGTTTCGAAAAATAAACAGAGACGGTGGTAGCAAAAGTGGAAAAGGTGTATGGGTATTTGCGACCATCTGTCTTATTGCCCTTGTCTACGCTCTTTCTTTTGTGTTTGTGAGAGCAACGGTCACAGTCACGCCGTACAGCGAACCTCTTTCTATTGATGAAAAATTTGAGGCAAACAAAGACGCAAGTACAGGACTTCCATTCTCAGTTATGGCAGTTGATATGAGCGACAAAGCAGATGTTGTTTCAACCGGCAGTACAACGAGTGATAAGCTCGCGACAGGTAAAGTCATTCTTTACAATGCATATAGTACAAGCAAGCAAAATCTTCTCATCAACACTCGTCTCGAAGCCACGAATGGCAAAATCTATATGACCGACATTGCGGTTTCAATTCCCGGCTACACGAAGAAGGGAGAGACGGTGGTTCCAGGACAGCTCGAAGTAGGTGTCCACGCAACTGAAAGTGGTGAAACTTATAATACTGGAATGACGGACTTCAAATTTGTTGGTTTCAAAACACAGGCAGATAAATATGCGAAATTCTATGGTCGTTCCAAAACTGCAATTGAGGGAGGGAGTACTGGGCTAGTGTATACGATTACACCTGAGGAGCGTTCTGAACAAGAAAATCTTATTATTGAGTCGCTGAAAGAGAAGGCAATAACACAAGTCATGGCAGAGGTGCCCGCTGGCTACATAGTTTTTGATGATGCAGTTTTTTATGAACAGTCGAGCACAGTCAACTCATTGCAGTCGAAGGAAGTATCAATTCCAATAGTTGTTACCCTCAAAGTAACTGCCTTTATGTTTTCGAAGGATGCCCTCATTTCAACTATTGGTACACGAACAACGCTTGCAACACACACAGACAAAAAATTTGATATTCCAAATCTTGAAGATTTCACATTCAAGCTTGATAGCAAGGATCTAATACTACCAAACACTGCTAGCAAGATAAGCTTCACACTAACAGGGGAAGGCAAGGCTAATGCGATAATTGACATAGATTCATTCGTGAAGTCTTTGATCACAAGAAAAGTAAGAGATGTTGATACTATACTTTTGAACTACCCTAGCATTCTATCCGCCAAAGTCGCCATGCACCCACTGTGGCACAGGAGTTTCCCAGACAAGACAGAACACATAAATGTCATTCTGGCTGATTAACATATGTATTACTTGACTTATATAGTTGATTTTGTTATTATCTCATCACTTGCAAAAAATGAGTGAAGGAGGAAAAGAAGTTGATTCTACAGTATCTGGCCTAGTTGTCGAAGCCTTACCGAACACTTTGTTCCGTGTAGAGCTCGAGAGTGGGAACGTTGTTCTCGCCTACTTAGCTGGAAAGATGAGATTCAACAGAATAAAGGTATTGGTCGGAGACAAAGTTGACCTCATTCTCGACCCATATCAGGGCAAGGCGCGCATTGTCAAAAGACTCAAAATGAGTTAGGATGCAATTCGCGTGTCCGTGTAAACGGACTTATTTTTTGTAGTAGCGCCTTTTATATAATGAAAATCAAATCAGCTGTGAAAAAAATTTGTGCAAGTTGCAAAATGGTTAAAAGAAAAAACCATTTATTTGTGATTTGTGAAAATCCTAAGCACAAGCAAAAACAATAATCCATGCGTATTTCAGGTATAACAATTCCAAACGAAAAGAAGCTAGCAGTCGGCCTCACTGCTGTGTACGGTGTTGGACGCAGTATAGCAAAGAAAGTTTTGACTAGCGCAAAAGTAGACAGTAACAAGAAGCCGGCAGACCTCAGTGTGGAGGATGAGAACAGAATCCGAGCACTTATCGAAGGAATGAAAGTTGAAGGTGTGCTTAAGCGTGAAATTTCTGGTAACATCAAACGATTGAAAGATATCAAAAGCTACCGAGGTAGTCGCCATACCAAAAAGCTTCCTACTCGCGGACAAAGAACAAAAACAAATTCCCGAACAATGAGAGGTAATGTGAGAAAGACTATGGCAAGCGGTCGCCGAAAGGTTGAGAAGACTTAGAGCGAGCAAATAGTCTGGAGTATATAGGTGATAGAAACCAAACACATAACATAAAACAAAATGGGAAAAAAACGAATTGTAAAAAAAGGATCATCAGATGCAGGAACATCAGGAAGTGCATCAAACAAAGTTTCTAAAAAGAAGCTTATTTCAGGAACTCTCCACGTCCAAGCCACATTTAATAATACAAAGGCAGTTTTGACCGATAAGGCTGGAAATGCAGTACTCTCAAGTTCATCTGGTGCTCTTGGTTTCAAAGGAGCAAAGAAGGGAACACCGTTCGCAGCCTCCAAGGTAGGTGAAGTGCTAGCAGAAAAGGCTGAAGCGCTTGGTCTCAAAGATATAGACGTTGTTGTCCGCGGTGTCGGTAGCGGGCGTGAACCGACGATTAGAGCTTTTATTGCTCGTGGTTATGAATTGACGGGGGTTCGCGATGAGACACCAGTACCTCACAATGGACCGAAGGCCAAGAAGCCGAGACGCGTTTAATAAATTTCAATAATAAACTATGCTTTCTAAACCAAAATACAAAATAGGACGAAGATTGGGTGCGGGTGTGTACGAAAAGTGCCAGACACCTAAGTTTGCTGCATCCGAAGCTCGTCGAGGTAAAAAGAAAAGCCGACCAAAGGCTCTCTCAGGCTTTGGTGAACAGCTTTTAGAAAAACAAAAGATTCGTTACTCCTATGGTGTCACAGAGCGCCAATTGTCACGATATGTCAATGACGCTGTCGAATCAAAGCAATCCAACACACCGTCACTTCTTTACGAGAGACTCGAGCGACGTTTAGACAATACCGTCTATCGTATGGGTATAGCTTCAACACGCGCACTTGGACGTCAAATGGTTTCTCACGGACATATCGTTGTCAACGGAAGACGTGTGACTATCCCGTCATATGAAGTCAAAAAAGATGACGTGATTGTAATTCGCGAAGGAAGCAAGGCGAGCCCTCTTTTCCAGCAACTTTCTGAAAAAATGAAAACATATCAGATGCCAAAGTGGGTGTCATTCGATCCGGGCGCACTGACAGGAAAAGTACTTGGTACACCAGTATACACGCAAGAATTCTTCAATATAGACACGGTGCTCGAATTCTACAGCAGATAAATTTATTTGTTCATTATTAGTATTAATCACTTATACAATAAGTAATTTAATTTATGCGAGACCACACAATACTTCTCCCTTCCGCGCCCCGTGTTGCAAAAGAAGAAGGCAACAAAGGTACATATGAAATCGACAATCTCTACCCTGGGTATGGACATACTCTCGGTAACTCTCTTCGTCGAATCATTCTTTCGTCACTTCCTGGTGTTGCGATTACATCTATCAAGATAGGTGGTGTATCACACGAATTTTCGACTATCGAAAATGTGCGTGAAGATGTAGTCACGATAATGCTTCATCTCAAGAAAGTTCGTTTCAAGCTGACTGGTGTTGACTCGCACTCCTTTTCATTCACTGTCAAAGGCCCCGGAAAAATACACTCACAGGATATCGAAACTGACGGACAAGTAGAAGTCCTTACAAAAGATGAGTACCTCTTTGAAATCACAGGAAAAACTTCAGTCACTATCGAAATAGTACTTGAACGTGGTATGGGATTCGTACCAAAAGAACTTCATCAAAAAGACAAGGTTGATATCGGCACTATTGCTGTTGACGCAGTTTTTACGCCTATCCGTCGTGTTGCTTACGAAGTTGAAAACATGCGTGTTGGAGATAAGACAAACCACAACAGACTTCGCATCATTATCGAAACAGACGGTACTATCTCTCCACGAGAAGCATTGGATAACTCAATAATCATCATGCTCGAGCAATTGAAGGCTATGGTGGGTGTCAAAGACGACGTAGTCGCATCTGTGAAAGCCTCGAAAGAAGAAGATGAAGAAAAAGTGGAGGAAGGTGTGAAAGAAGAGGAAATGACAGATCTTATGAAGACACGTATTGATTCACTAGGCCTCTCTACTAGAACTCTCAATTCTCTCAACAACGCAAATATTCGCACTTTAGGTGGACTAGCTCGCAAACGCGAGGAAGACCTTTTGGAGGTTGAGGGCATAGGAGACAAGGGTATACAAGAAATTAGAAAGGAGCTCAGTGCATTCGGTATTGTACTGAAAGCATAAGTATAGTAGGATAGGTTGCCTTTATGAGACATCACAACAAAGTAAAAAAATTCGGACGAGAGAAGAACCAGCGAGTCGCACTCATGCAGAGTCTTGCTCGTAGTTTGATATTGCAGGGCAGAATCGAGACAACTGAAGCGAAAGCTAAAGCACTTCGGCCTTATATGGAAAAGCTCGTTACAAAGGCTCGAGATCTTAGCCTTGCGAAGCACCGACAGATATTGGCGACACTTCGTAATTCTAAGGAAGCAACAACAAAACTTATTCAGGATATAGCACCGAAGTACAAAGAACGAAAAGGTGGATATACGCGTGTTATTAAACTTCCACCACGAAAAGCTGACAGTAGCAAAATGGCCTTAATAGAATTTGTATAATCAATATGTCAGAAATCCACACAATCGATGCCACAGGCAAATCACTAGGACGAGTTGCAAGCGAAGCAGCTAAGTTTCTTTTGGGTAAAATGAGCCCAAGGTTTGAGCGCAATAAAAAAGAAGTCATCAAGGTACACGTAGAAAATGCAGGAAAGCTTACTATGCGTGCAAAGAAGCTTGATACTGAAACTCACAAGCGTTATTCAGGATACCCGGGAGGTCTCACAGAGGAGAAAATGAGCCACGTCGCTCTTCGCAAAGGCAAGAGAGAGCTTGTAAAGCACGCCGTAGCAGGAATGATCCCACACAACAAACTCCACACGACACTCATGAAGCAACTAACTATATCTGAATAATTATGGTAACAAAATCAGCAAAACAGTATATTGAAACTATTGGTCGTCGGAAGACATCGACTGCTCGTGTGCGCATGGAGCCAGCAACAAAGTTTTCTATCATCATCAACGACAAAGCGTTGAAGGATTATTTTGCAACTGACAAATTGCAAGCTATTCTCGAAGAACCTTTTAAGAAAACAAAAATTGAAAACAAATTTTCTGTGTCAGTGCACGTTCAAGGGGGAGGTATTCATTCGCAAGCAGAAGCTATCCGTCACGGTATCTCTCGTGGGCTCGTGGAGGAGATGAAGGGTGACGAAGAACGACGAAGCAAACTCAAGAAAGCTGGACTTCTCAAGCGCGATCCAAGAGCAAAAGAACGCCGTAAGTTCGGACTCAAAAAAGCTCGCAAATCTCCACAGTGGTCAAAACGTTAATTTCAAAAAACACTCACAACACTGTGAGTGTTTTTGCATTTTGAATCGAACTGGGTATAATACGACACGTATGACTAATGAAAATGAAGATAAGGAAATAGATATAGAAGACGACGTTGTTGAATTCGTATTCAACAATGATGGAGAAGAAGACCTGAAGGCGACACTCAAGAAATTCCGGAAGGATGTTAAGGAAGCAAAGAAAGAAAAGGAAGAATTCCTCGCCAATTGGCAGAGGGAGCGAGCTGATTTCGTCAACTATAAAAAAGATGAAATACTACGACTTGCCCGTGTAAAGGAAATTGTTGTGGAGCAATTTGTCGAATCACTTCTTCCAGTTTTGGATGCGTACGATATGGCATTTGCAAATAGGGAAGCGTGGGAGAAGGTGGAGAAGAATTGGCGTACGGGAGTAGAGTACATTCACGCTCAACTTCTGAAAGTGCTTACTGATGAAGGTGTCACTCCGATTCAAGTAAAGGTAGGCGATACGTTCAACCCGATGCTTCACGAGTCAATTGAATCAATTCAGACTGAAAATAAGTCTGCCGAGAATACTATTGCCGAAATTATTCAGTCTGGCTATAGTGCTGGAGAGAAAATATTGCGACCGGCTAGAGTAAAAGTGTTTGAGCAAATTTAATTGTTATTTTCCAAACATTTCAAACAGAACTTTTTTTGTTTCATCGTCGACATCGCTTGTTACTACGATGATCATCTCGGTCGAAAGCCCGAGATCTTTTTTTATATTTCCGAACAAATGCTCAAAAGGATATGGAGAAATCCAAGCAGAATTCTTGAGACAGACAAATCCAGCTTTCTTGAGTAGGTAACGAAGGCTTTCCCTCTCAGACTTCCGATTCTCAGGAAGGTCGAGAAGTATGATTCGCCATTTACCATCCCAAGAAGAAGAAACCAAAGAGCTTCTAGCTACAAGCTTTGCGCTGTTAGCTTTAACACGACCGGATTTGGTCAGGCGAGCATAGTCATTTTGTCCGGATGAGCGTGACTCCACAAAACCAGCCTCCTTAAGACCCTTCAATGAGCGCGTAAGTGCATAGACAGGCTTGTGGTCGTATTTGGACTCATTCACACGTTCCGTCAGCTCTGCAAGCGAAACAGCAGGCTTCTCGGACAGGATTTTCAGTATTCTATGTGAAAAATCAGGCTTCTTTTGCATATATGAATAATAGCAGATCGGAACTAGTAATTCAACGTCCAACTCGCGACCACGAAATACTTGTCAAAAAATCTGAATGATATATAATGTATCCAGTAATCAATTATAAGTAATAAAATACATACATATGTCAAAAATCATTGGAATCGACTTAGGAACTACGAACTCAGCTGTTGCCATCATTGAGGGAGGCCAGCCAAAAATAATCGAAAATATCGAAGGTAATCGTACGACTCCTTCGATCGTCGCCATTTCAAAAAGTGGCGAAAGGCTTGTTGGGCTTCTTGCCAAGCGTCAGGCTGTTACCAATCCTCAAAACACTGTCTATGGAATCAAACGATTCATGGGACATCGTTTTGATGACGCAGAGCTCGATTCAGACAAAAAAACTGCATCATTTAAAATTGAAAAAGGTGAAGACGGAGGAGTCATGGCAAACATCGGCAACAAATCATATCGACCAGAAGAAATCTCTGCGATGATACTTGCGAAAATCAAAGCCGACGTCGAAGCCAAGCTCGGTGAGAAAGTGACTGAAGCAGTCATTACCGTACCTGCATATTTCAATGATGCACAACGCAAAGCTACGAAGGATGCTGGAGCGATTGCGGGACTAAACGTTATGCGTATCATCAACGAGCCGACCGCAGCAGCTCTAGCGTACGGATTTAACACGAAGAAGGATGAGAAGATCGTGGTCTACGACTTTGGGGGAGGTACGTTCGACGTGTCGGTGCTCGAAGTTGGCAACGATGTAATCGAAGTCAAATCTACCGACGGTGATCATCATCTTGGTGGACGCGATATCGACAAGAAGATCATTGAATGGATTGCAGATGAATATAAGAAGGAATCCGGTATTGATGTGACCAAGGACCCACTTGCACTTCAGAGACTTGATGAAGCTGCGGAAAAGGCCAAGATTGAACTTTCGACGACTTTGGAATCTGAAATCAATATTCCATTCATCACATCTGATGCATCTGGACCAAAACACCTTTTGATGAAATTGACCCGTGCAAAGCTTGAGGAAATTTCTGAACCATTTATCAAACGTTCGATTGAAATCACGAAGCGTGCGATGGAGGCCTCATCTTTTTCATGGAATGATATCAATCAAGTGATTCTCGTCGGAGGACAGACGCGTATGCCAAAACTTATTGCTGAAGTAGAAAAGATTTCTGGCAAACCAGCAAACCTCTCAATCAATCCAGACGAAGTAGTGGCACTCGGAGCTGCTGTTCAGGGTGGTGTGCTCAGAGGTGATGTCCGTGACGTTCTTTTGCTTGACGTTATACCGCTTTCTCTTGGCATTGAAACTCTAGGTGGTGTATCCACAAAACTCGTTGAAAGAAACACGACCATACCTTCATCTAAATCTCAGATTTTCTCAACAGCAGCTGACAATCAAACATCAGTCGAAATACACATAACTCAAGGTGAGCGACCAATGGCACAGGACAACAAATCTCTTGGACAATTCATTCTCGATGGAGTGCCACCAGCGCCTCGAGGAATTCCACAAGTCGAAGTCACATTCGATGTGGACGCCAACGGTATTTTGAATGTGAAAGCAAAAGATAAAGCATCTGGCAAAGAGCAGTCCATTCGTATTGAGGCATCTTCTGGTCTTACTGATGAAGATATCAAACGTATGCAAAGTGAAGCCGAAACTCATGCAGACGAAGACAAGAAAAAGCAGGAGCTTGCTGAAGTGAAAAATGTAGCAGAAATGACTCTCTATACTGCCGAAAAAGGATTGACTGATGCAGGCGACAAAGTACCAGCAGATGTCAAAACACTTGTCGAAGACCGCATCAAAGCACTTCGTGAAGTCAAGGATGGTACGGATGTCGAGAAGATTAAGCTTGCGACACAGGAGCTTTCACAAAATATGTCGAAGATCGGTGAAGCAATGGCGAATGCTTCTCCAAATCCAGACGAAGCAAAGCCAGCCGATGACACCAATATTCGAGACGCAGAGGAAGGTGATAAACCTGAAGAAGAGCAAAAAGCCCAGTAAAATCAAGCTTGAAAAAAGCAACCAAAAATGGTTGCCTTTTTCTTTGGAAAATGTTTTAGTATAGAAAATAGCTATAATGAAAACAAAAGAATTTGTTGCTCAGATTATTTTGGTAGCCAAATGGACTTTGGCAGCAACCATCATTACAAGTAACCGCACAAAGACTATTATCGAAAAGCACATCGATAGTAATCTAATTAAAAACTATCTGTTGAACAGAGAAAGGCCGATACCGCTTTTTACAACTGTTCTCATTTTATTGCTCGTTTGTATTTTCGTTTGGGGCATACCAGTCACAGTATTCCTACTGAACTCTCAGGGAAGAGACTACTCTGTTTTTGCTTTAGCAATACAGGAATCGTGGTTGAAGCAATTTATTATATATTGCATTATGACGTTTTCATTGACACCAGTTGTAAAGATGTTGTTTAGACACTACTATCGATTTGCCGAGCTCAAGAAAAAGTTTGAGAAGAGCTATATTGAAAGAATATCCGCACTTGCAGGACATCCATAAATCTTAATCGTATCGGAATTAGGATAAACGCAGAACGGCACTTTCAAAATAGGGAAACCAAGTCTCAATAGGGCGATTAAGTTTGATAGTGTTTTGAATTTGCAAATAGGACAGACACCTTGTCGTTTTATCCTTTGTTATAAATCATTAAAACAATTTTGTAACAGTATATTATTCGCAACCGTTTTTTTGACGGTTGCTTTTTTATTTGTGCAGTGGTTTAATTCTCTCAAATATTCTTATTATGGGATTACTAAAGGGATTGCTACGGCAGACGAGGCTCAATTGGTATTTGTTGACACACAAGTATCAAAGAATCGAGAATGATTACGTGTCACAAGCAACCACTCTTTTCGAAGATATTGATCCGAAGAAGAAGGGAATCCTACCGATTTTTTTAATTATATCGGTATTAAGTAAAGTAATTACCGGTGGATGGGCGTGGTATATCATCATCAGCGACGGCGAAGGTCTACTTTCTGTAAACAATGCAATCTTTGTTGGATTGATACTACTTAGTCTTACAACACAAAGTGTGATTTATGTAAGATGGAGGAAGATTAAGAAATTTTCAAAACATAAAAAAAATAAATTTGAACCACCGCAAGACAACGTACTCGGATCGGAACGCAAAAAAATTAATACATACAAGAGAGGAGCCGTGTAATACATTGCTCCTATTTTTTATTGTGATATACTCTTTTTACAATCAAATAAGTATCAAGAGTGCGGATAGAGGCTTGACTCAACGATCCGCCGGCAACCATTCAAAGTAAGCTACTCTGAAACGGTGCTCCAATCAAGACCCAATTGGGTGATGCACTTCGAACTGTTCACCCTTTGGGGTGATTTTTTATTAATTATCTGTCTAGTCTTCAGCTTCTTATCTAAAGCTAGAGCATAATGTTCAAATTGTATGAATAAAACAGCAGAATTTGTCAGTCCAATGCATCCCGATAAAATATGTGACTCTATTGCAGATGCGATACTCGATGCGTATCTTCTGGGGGATAGAGATTCTCGTGTCGCTGTTGAGGTGATGGGAGGGCATCATCTGATCACCATCAATGGGGAAGTCACATCAAACGCAAGTCCAAATATTGAAAATATCATTGAGACAATAGTCGGCAGGGACTATAAAGTAATAGTGAATATTGCAAAACAAAGTCTACAAATTGCGCAAGGCGTGGATACTGGCGGTGCGGGAGATCAAGGTATAATGAAAGGCTATGCAACTAATGAAACAAAAAGTCTTTTGCCAAGAGAGTATGAGCTTGCAAGAGAAATCTGTGAGAAAGTCTTTCAAGTGTATCCTTATGACGGCAAAACACAAGTAACGCTCGCGGACGGGAATGTAAAAACTGTAGTCTGTAGTTTTCAGAATACAAAGAATGAAGATTTGCTACCCCTTGTCCAAAGCATTATTGTCGCTGAAGAGTATTTTATTAATCCTGCAGGTGAATGGACTCAAGGTGGGTTCGATGCAGACACAGGACTCTCTGGAAGAAAACTCATTGTCGATAACTACGGCCCCGAAATCCCAATAGGCGGTGGCTCATACTCTGGCAAAGATTTCACAAAGGTTGACCGTTCAGGTGCGTATATGGCTCGCAAAATAGCTGTTGATTATTTGAAAAAGTTTGAGGCAAAAGAAGTCTTCACGAAGCTAGCGTACGCTATCGGCAAATCAGAACCTGTCATGGCTGTGGCTGTTGTGGATGGAATACAAATGAATATTGAAGGCTACGATCTCTCACCACGTGGCATCAGAGAAACCTTGAAATTAAAAGACGTCATATTTCAACAGACGTCTGGTTGGGGCCATTACGGGAGAGATTTCAATTGGGATAGGTAGCATTTCCTATCCTTTGGTACTATACTTTGGTGTATGAACAAGATTTTCTGGTTTATTGCAACATTCCTTGCTGTAGGGATTTTCTTGGCCGTTATTTTGACCAGACACAAAGAACAAGTAACTCAAGTTGAATCATTTATGACATTTGAAAGCTCTGCCTTTTTGAATAATGATTTTATACCTGCTGATTATACCTGTGACGGTACAAACAAAATGCCGGAGCTTTCTTGGGGCGGTATTCCGGAAGATACATCTTCAATAGCAATCGTTGTCGACGACCCTGATGCCCTCGGCGGAGACTGGGTACATTTCCTAATATGGAATATACCAGAGACAGTAAATTCTATTAATGAAACTGATATACCGCCGAGCTCGACTATGGGCACAACTAGTTTTGGTAAGTCTAGTTGGAGTGGTCCATGTCCACCAAACGGTACTCATCATTACAATTTCAAACTATACGCTCTTGATTCACAGTTGTCATTGGATAGTACTGCCGTCAAAAGTGACTTAGTCTCTGCGATAGAAGGACATGTATTGGGAGAAACATCACTTACAGGTCTTTACGAAAGGAAATAAATGAAATACGTCGATGTCGAGCAAAAGTTTTTGGTAGAGATTCTCCTTATTTTTCTTCTACCAATCCTTCTTATTAAATTCGGAATTTTGCCTGAGTCTGTTCGTCTTCTACTACTAACACTCGGAGTCATTGCCGTCGGAATAATCATCACTCGAGAGAGATGGAAGGCAGAAGATGTTGGAATTCGTTTTGACAACATAAAAAAGGCTTTACCTACGTATACACTTTTTACTGCGGGAGGGTTGATTCTTCTCATTCTCTATGCAAACGTGCTCAACCTACCAACGCTCCACGTCCTTGGTGGCAAAAACGCAGAACTCAAACTGATTCTCACGTTTTTGCCGGTGTCACTGTTCCAAGAATTTTTGTACCGTGGATTTCTTATGAAAATGCTTAAACAGATTTTCAAAAGCGAAACTCACACAATCATACTTGTGAACGCAACTCTTTTTGCACTTCTTCACGTTATCT
Organism: uncultured Candidatus Saccharibacteria bacterium; assembly: GCA_964606295.1. Classification (GTDB taxonomy): domain Bacteria; phylum Patescibacteriota; class Minisyncoccia; order Phycocordibacterales; family UBA9973; genus JAGOPB01. The sequence continues at coordinate 72,558 of CAZSFR010000001.1, read as the reverse complement.
ACCCCCATCAACTTTTCGTCATCCCACTTGTGTTCATTGGTGGAGTATTTTTTGCGGCGATATACCACAAGATGCCAAATCTTATCCTCGTCAGCGTGGCTCACGCAATCCTCAATTATGCAGCACTGACCTTGGGTTTTTTTGTAGTAAATTAGTTTTGCAAAAATACAATTTTGTTGTATAATCGCGATATGGCAAAGGACTACTACAACATGCTCGGCGTCACCAAATCGTCGACAAAGGACGATATAAAAAAGGCATTTCACAAACTTGCTCACAAATACCATCCTGATAAAAACAACGGAGATGACGCCAAGTTCAAAGAGGTAAACGAAGCATATCAAATACTTTCAGACGAGAGAAAGCGTGCTGAGTACGACCGCTACGGCGAGACATTTGCAAACGGCGGAGCTGGTGCCAACGGTGCAGGATTTGGATTTGACTGGGGTGGCTATCAGAATCAGGAAGGATTCGATATGGGCGACATGGGCGATATTTTTTCAGACTTTTTTGGTGGAAGACAAAGTCAAACAAGGCGCGGTCGTGATATTTCTACAGAAATAACAATTTCATTTAAGGAGGCTGTCTTTGGTGTTGAACGCAAGATTCTTATTTCAAAAGTTGGCACATGCGACGCGTGCGAAGGACGTGGCGGAGAGCTCCACAGTGCATTCAAGCAATGTACAAAATGTAATGGGAAAGGAAGAGTTCATGAATCAAAACGTACTATCTTGGGATCATTTACCGTAGAACATGTGTGTACGACATGCAATGGCCGTGGAGAGATTCCGGAGAAACTCTGTAAGGAATGCCACGGGCTTGGGATCAGAAAAAAGCAGGAGGAGATTACCGTTGCCATCCCTGCAGGTATCGATGACGGACAGATGATACGTATGACATCTATGGGAGAAGCGGTTTCACAAGGTGTCGCGGGAGATTTGTATATCAAAATCAATGTGACGCGAGATCCCAATTATATACGTGAGGGTTCAAACATCGTTACACATTTGAAAATCAAGCTTTCTGATGCGCTCCTGGGTGCTTCATATACAGTGGGTACGCTCGACGGACCACTATCGATCAAAATTCCAGAAGGCATTGTTCACGGAGAAATGCTTCGCCTGCGAGAAAAGGGAATTCCAAATGGAAAAGGAAAGCGCGGAGATATGTTGGTCAAGGTTGATATAATATTTCCCAAGAAACTCTCTCATAAAGGCAAAGATCTAGTACAGAAGTTAGCTGAAGAGGGAATTTAAATTGTATGAATTGGTTTCTTCTTGCGATTGGTGCACCTTTTCTTGGGGCACTTGTTAGTATTGCAGATCAATATCTTGTTAAGAAGCATAAAAAAAGCGAACACTCAGTGGGCGCGCTCGCTCTTTTTTCGAGTCTTGTTGGTATAATTGTAGCCCTTGGAATATTTATTTTTGCAGGTAATATCTTTTCGATACCAAATACAGATAAGTTGCTTCTACTCCTTGTTGGAGTAATTACAATAGTTTGGATTATTTTTTACTTACGAGCCATTGAAATAGAAGACATCTCTCATGTGGTGGTATGGTTTTTCACTATTCCTGTGTTTTCCTTCATCTTGGGATATCTTATTTTAGGTGAAGTTTTGACACGAAATCAAATAATTGGTGGAGTCGTTATAGTATTAGGAGGACTTGTGCATTCAATTGATTTTACAGTGATTCATACAGAACTCCGATTTAAGAAGAAAGTCGCACTGCTAATGCTTTTTACATGCTTCATTGTTGGGCTCAGCAGTATCTTGTTTAAACTCGTCACTACAGAATATACCTTTTGGATTTCAACATTTTGGCAATATCTTGGTCTTGGGGTTGCAGGTATTGTGATATTTGTTTTTCACAAGCGTTATCGCGCATCCTTCCTTGGTATGATTCGAAATGACGGAAGAACTATTCTGGGGGTAAATATTGCAAGCGAATTTATCACAATTGGTGCAAATTTCATGAATAGTTTTGCTACACTGCTGGTGCCTATCACCTTGGTCTATATAGTCAACTATTCATTTCAACCTGTAATTGTGTTGCTCTTAACATATTATTGTACGCTTTATGCCCCACATATAGTAAATGAGAAGTTTAATTTTAAGTCTTTAGCTCCCAAACTACTCGCCATAGGTATCATGTTTATAGGCACATTAATAGTGTTCAGCTAATTAGAATTCTGTACAGAATTCTGTAGTTTGATATACTTAGTATTATGGAAAATTCTGAAAAGTCTAAGCAAACGAACATCCTCTCAATTATTCTTTTCGCGATTGCAATTATCGCATGTATTGCAAACTCAATCATTTCTTATAGTGTGAACAAAAACTATACCTTGTACGGCAAAGTCTCCTGTGATCCTTTCGTTTCGAATTGCTTTACCGAAGTATGCGCTGAGGATGATATTCGATGTCTTGAGTATTCCTACGACGGCATCGATGCTTACTTCCAGTTTGCGTATTTTAATGCAAAGGATGCAAGCATGTGTCAAAGTGCTGACTGCATAACTGACCTATGTGAAAGCGGGGGGTGTCTGCTTTTTGAATGCACAGAAGAGAATATTAGTATGCTCGAAACAGAAAATAGTTGCGATCTTTTGTAGGTATGGATTACGAGTCTCTTACCGCTAGCCAGAGATCTGATCTTGTAGAAAGTGTATACACACCTTTTTCAGAAGCTTTACGAACATTGAAAGAACGACAACATGATCTAGAACTCCAGACCAAGGTCTCGGATTTTTTTGCTTTACATGGCATTCCTGAACCGTTGGTGGGCGAGTTGAGAGCAATTATCTCTCGTTGTATCGCAACTCCAAACTTTGAAATGAAGTATTTTCTGGAAATGAGCAAGATGGTAGGACTTGATCCTCTTATACTTGAGTATCCAGGAAAGTTCGTGAATATGAATTCCGAAAAATATCTTTTGGGAAAAATGTACTTCGTGACCAAGCGGGATGGGCATAGATTTATATCGGAGAAAAAAAATATTATCGATTTTAATGCCACAGAGGGGAAAATGTTTAAAGACATACAGACGTATACCGGCGAATCCGTCGTCGACCTTCATCATAGACTCTTCAAAAGTGTTTTTCCTGATTCATACTCACACATTCATGATTTTGCGGAATGGTTTGATATAACCAAAAATTCAAACAATGAGTATTATTTTGCTTTTTTTACTTTATTTGTTGTCCACGGCATACTTTTTGAAAACTATTTTTCTCAGGATCCAGATGAGTATGAATTTTTTTGTACAAAAGTACTGCCAAGTTTTAAAAAAGTTGAAGAGTACTTTGGTGTACGCCCCCTTATCATACCCTTGCTCCCACTGAGAAGTGAACTTGCAAATGAATGGTTGTGGTACAATAGTGATGTAAAAAATCTGCTTTAATGTATGGACTTCAATTTTCCAGCAAACCTCGCATATTGTAAAGAATTTGTCGACTCACTCAAGACGGTTTTGCTGTATTGTCATATACCAGCAGCCGTCATGACACTTGTTGTTGCTATGTTCGTTCGTTCACAAGCAAAACATTCTCGATTGGCGAATATACTTTTAGGACTATCAATATTTTTTAGCGTTTGGGTGGTTTGTAATCTTTTGATTTGGCTCGGTTATGCACATAGTTCAATCGTTATGACCGCATGGTCAGTCATTGAGCTCATGGCAGTAATCATGTTTGCACTGACATTTTATTTTACTTTTGTTTTCTTGCACCAGCGTGATCTTAGCTCAAGAGCTAAATTATTTTTTATAGGCATCATCGTGCCTCTTATTGTTGCTGCGCCCACAAAGTTGAATCTTGCCCTATATGATCTGCCTGAATGTGTAGCAATAGAGAATCCTCTTTTTTTAAATTACGTATTTGGCTTGAAAATCTTTTTCACTGCTCTAACGCTTTTTTATCTAGGTAGAGAATTTTTACGAAGCACCAATATTTCCAAAAAACTTATTGTTATTTTGTCCATAGGAATTATAGGATTCCTCTTTTCTTTCTTGGCAACGGGATATATTTCTGATCTAACTGGTGTATATACGTATGAATCATATGGACTCTTCGGCATTGTTGTCTTTATTTCTGCGCTCTCAATTCTTATAGTTCGGTTTCAGCTTTTTAACATAAAGTTATTGAGTGCTCAGATGTTGTTTGCTGCTCTTATATTCTTGATTGGCTCAGAATATTTGTTTATTGAATCAAAAACTGCTGTTGTTTTGGTCACAATCACGCTCCTGCTTTCAATGTTCTTTGGATACTTACTAATCAAAAGCGTAAAGAGAGAGGTCGAGCAACGTAAGCAACTCGAATCATTTTCTGACCGTTTACAAATACTTAACGAAAGTTTGAAGCAAAAGGATCGACTCAAGACCGAATTCCTCTCGCTTGCGTCACACCAACTCAGGAGTCCGCTGACCGCAATCAAAGGCTACTCCTCAATGCTTATCGAGGGAAGTTTTGGAGAGCTTGGGGAAAAGCAGAGCGAGCCATTACACCGCATTTTCGAATCAACCAATCATCTAGTCAAAGTCGTGGAAGATCTTTTGAATGTTTCCAAAATCGAGCAAGGCGGGTTGAGTTTCGAAATGAATCAATTCGATATGAAAAAGGCAGTAACTGATATTGTCGCCGATCTCTCTATCACTGCTACAAACAATAGGCTTGTCATGACATACGAAGACGACGATCTCGCACCATATATCGTCTACGGAGATATGGAGAAACTCCGCCAAGTCATCCTCAACTTGATAGATAATTCAATCAAATATACGAAGGAGGGGACAATCAAGATAAAGCTCGTTCAGCATACTGCAAGCAGAAAGGTAATCCTCACAATCACAGATACAGGTATCGGCATGAGCCCAGAAACCAAAACGGCCTTGTTCGGTAAATTCGCAAGAGGCGAAGGCGCCAAGGTGAACTCTGGTGGTTCAGGTCTCGGTCTCTACCTTGCCAAGCAGATAGTAGAAGCTCACAAAGGCACGCTTTCAGCTGATTCAGCTGGTGTGGGCAAAGGCTCGACATTCGCACTCACTCTCTCGATTGACAAGGCTCTTTAGACTGGTATAGTTGAGGCAAGATAGATTTCATAATCACAAAAATTTTTTGACATGAAAAACTTAATAGGCGAACTTCCTTTCTTTAGGTTAAGAGAGGTTGCAGATGACGTTCCAGATCAAGAAGAGATTTTCGACAGCGTGAAAGCGCTGGTCCGAAGTCTGAGAGACACAAATTTTGATTTTGGTATAAACAACGAGACATGCACACTTGCAGTAAGGGCGAATGTACTCCATTCTTCTGAGGCAGAGGATATTTTGAGGATGATGCATTGGACACGAACGATGTTTGTCATTGGGAACCACTATGTTCAACCAGTGATTACATCCATCTCGTTTTATGTTGAGATTTTTGCAGGAAGAGATGTTTTGTTTACAGAAACAGAATTCTCCGGCAAACATCAGTTTTATACTGCAGACGGGCAGATTACAGATTCAATCAGAGTTTCAATCGAGCCTGACGCAGAGATGAACCAGATTGTTCTCAATTGCTTGAATCCCGACGATGCAGAAATTGATTTCGACGAGGCGGATGAGAACATTCCGTGTCTATATATTTCACCTCATCGAATCAGCGAAGTTAATTTTAGCTTCGAGCGCAAGAGGCTATGCTTATAACAAAACAAAATTTCTAACAACATAAAAGCAAGCCATAGGAGGACTTGCCAAAAAACAAAACAACAAACAATTTTTTTAACGAAAACAAACAGAAAGATGTGTTCGAAAACAGACGATTTTCCTCATGTTGTTTTTTTATCACAACATGAGTTGTTGCCAAAAGAAAAATTCCTCATTACCAAACATTTTGGCAAAGATACGGTCATTTTACCATCAAAAAAGAAGCGACATAAATCTTGGGAGGAATTCCGAACGCGGTTCGAAAAAGCAATAAAGAACAGGGAGATCCCTATTATCATTGCTCCTTTCGAATGGTGTTTGAAACTCCTGAAGAACGGACATAAGTTTTATCGTTTAAGCTGGGATTATGATGCACATGCAGGTTCGAAAGAATCTCGTGCTTTGATCCGCTTTTCGATCGATTTGCCCGAATGGTGCGAAATTGTTGAAAAAGTACCTTTTGATGGGGAGGGATTTCAAACTCCCCAAAGAAAGTTCAAACAGCGTGTGTACGTAAAACGTACACACAAAACAGCCATAAAGAACCGAGCATAATGCTCATAGCCGGTGAATGATGTTCACCGGCTATTTTATTTGCGAAATGAGCCTTATTTTGCTACTATATGACCGCGAGCTTGCCCTGAAAGCTCATTTTTGCGTGTGTAGTTCAGTGGTAGAACGTTGATGTGTCCCGTACCAAACTTGTTTTGATTCTAGGATCCTGACCCCAGTCGCAATGTAATGCTTTGAAAATTAAGTGCGTGTGTAGTTCAGTGGTAGAACGCTGTCCTGATAAGACAGAGGCCGAAAGTTCGATTCTTTCCACACGCACTTAGTTTTCAACATTGCGACGGGGCGCGGTAAGACAGAAGCCGAAAGTTCCTTGCCTGCAAACCTCGGCATAAGCGAGAAGGGATTCTTTCTCACATAAGTTATGGAAAATAAAAATAGTAACAAAAAATCATGGCAACCGGCACTCTTCCTTTTTCTAAAAATTTCAGGATGGATTGCACTTCCAATAGTTGCATCATTAATAGTAGGGAAATCGCTTGATCGAAAATTTGATTCTGAACCGATTGTCTTTCTTGGACTGACAGGTATAGCATTCATTGTTTCAATGATAGGGATAGTCAAAGAATCAAGAAAAGCAATGACCGCACTTGAGACACCTGAGAAGAATGTAGATGTAATCAAAGAATAGTATGGTAGAAGCATTTGAAGAAACAACAACAGAACACGGACTCATAGAAACTTCTCAAGGAGATGTTTCGACGCATGAGATTGTTCACGAGATAACTCTTTTTGCCGAACCACTTGCCTACATTGGAGAATTTCCAATTACAAACTCATTGGTAACCGCATGGGGAGCTGTACTTATATTAGTAGTACTAGCTTTTTTTCTAAGACGTGGTCTCAAAGAAATTCCAGGTAAACTGCAAAATATTTTTGAAATAATAGTTGAAGGGGGATTGAGCCTTGCCGATCAAGTTACAAATGACCGCAAGCTGACACTAAAGATTTTTCCTCTCTCGATATCGATTTTCTTCTTTGTCCTTTTCAACAACTGGCTTGGAATATTGCCGGGTAGCGGGACGATAGGGCAAGTAGTAGGTCACGATGGTGAAAGCGTGCTCGTGCCATTCTTGCGAGGAGGAACTGCGGATATAAATACAACCCTGGCGCTCGCAATAATAGCTGTTGTAGGTGCAAACGTTTTCGGCATTATCACCATAGGTGGATGGAAAATGTTTAATAAATATGTTAATTTGAAGGTGCTCGGGGAGATATTCACCAAGATTCGCAAGGAGCCGACGGTGATACTCATTGCCCCGATTACGTTCTTTGTTGGACTCTTGGAGATCATCGGAGAATTCGCAAAGGTTGCATCGCTCTCATTTCGTCTCTTTGGAAACGTATTTGCTGGCGAAGTGCTTTTGGCATCAATGGCCGCCATCATTGCATACTTTGTGCCCGTGCCGTTTCTTTTCCTCGAAATTCTAGTCGGCGTGATTCAGGCGCTTATCTTTGCAATGCTAACACTTGTCTACTTCACGATTTCTGCACAGGATCATTCTGAGCACGAGGGGTCACATCACGAAGAAACTCCAACAGAAGAGTTAGTAGACGAGTTGAAGCGTCTTACGGTGTAGGTGTTTGCGATCTTTGCACGAGAGTTCTCGTACAAGGATCGCAGCCACATACTGTGGAGCAATTATTAGGTAACTAACCAAAACAAACTGTATGGAAAACCTTGATACACTCGCGAAAGGTCTTGCTATCGGTCTCGGCGCTATTGGCCCAGGTATCGGTATCGGTATGATCGGTGCGCGCGCCATGGAAGCGATCGGCCGCAATCCTGAAGCGTCTGGCAAAATACTTGTCCCGATGCTTTTAGCAGCTGCCTTCGCTGAGGCGATTGCGATCTACGCTCTCGTTATTGCGTTCTCAATCTAGCAGTCAAGACATTTGGCTTTTGACCATTGACATTTGACCGTGCATTGCATGCGTCAAATGTTAAATGTCAAATGTTAAGTGCATTTGAAACACTTTCAACTTTATAAATTATAAGAACTTTTAACTTTGTCATGGATTCACTTATCGACACATTTCACATAGATTGGAGACTCATCATCGCGCAGATGGTGAACTTTGCGATCGTCATCATCGTTTTGTACAAATTTGCAATCAAGCCGCTCGGCAAGCTCATGAATGAGCGAAGCGAAAAGATTGCAGGCGGGCTTACTGATGCGAAAAAGCATAAGGAGTTACTTTCTGAAACAGAAACGGAATACAAGAAAGTGATAGCAGAAGCCCGCAAAGAGTCACAGGAATTAATTGGCATTGCGAAGAAAGATGCTGAGAAAGTGCGCGTAGCACTTATTGAAAAGGCTGACGAAGATGCAAAGAAGATTGTAGAGAGCGGCAAGGCAGAGCTTTTGGCTGAAAATTCAAAGATGCTAACAGATGCAAGGCGTGAACTTGCAGGTCTCGTTATCGCGAGCACAGAAAAAGTCCTTGGCAGTGTTGTCGATGCAGAATTGAAGGCAAAGATTGTTACGAGCGCAAATAAAGAAGTATAAACATCACACATGAGAAAACTAGGAACAACTGAATACGCAGAAATCCTCTCCGCTCTGACTGAAGGGAAAAGCGATACAGAGGCGAAGGCCGCGCTCAAAGTTTTCTCAGGCTTTCTTGTAAAGCACAAAGCGGCAGGTATGATAGACGATATACGAAAAGCTTACGAGAGATTGATAGACAAGAAAGAAGGAAGAGTGAGAGGAACGATAGGGGTTGCGGCAAAGCTCAGTGAGAGCGAAAGAAAAGAGATAGAAAGCGCTGTAAAGAAATTATTTCATACGAAAGAAATAGTGCTCGAAGAAAAAATGGATGAGACACTGATCGGAGGATGGAGAGTGAGGACAGACGAATATCTCATAGACGCAAGTTTGAAAGGTCGGCTCGATAGATTGAAAACAACACTTACCAAATAGACAAATTACACATGGCTTCAACACAACACATAATAGAAGAGTTAAAGAATGAAATCGCTGGTTTTTCTGGCGGAACAACACGCGAAGAAATCGGGACAGTTCTCGAAGTCGGAGATGGTATCGCACAGGTATCTGGACTTCGTGGAGTCAAGGCGTCTGAAATGGTCACCTTTGCAGGTGGTGAGACGGGAGTTGCGCTCAACCTTGGAGAAGACACTGTCGGTATCATCATCCTCGGTGAGTACGGCAGTATCAAAGAAGGTCAGGAAGTTCGTCTCACAGGTCGTATTCTCGAAATCCCAGTAGGGGACGCGATCCTTGGCCGTGTGGTAAACCCTCTCGGTGTACCGCTTGACGGCAAGGGTGATATAAAGTCTACAAAGACACTTCCTATCGAACGTGTAGCATCTGGCGTTATTACGCGTCAGTCAGTGGATCAGCCTGTGCAAACTGGTATCAAAGCTATCGATGCTCTCGTGCCGATCGGACGAGGACAGCGCGAGCTTCTGATCGGGGATCGTCAGACTGGAAAAACTGCTATCGCTATCGACACTATCTTGAACCAAAAAGGTCAGAACATGAAATGTGTGTATGTTGCGATCGGACAAAAAGATTCAAAGCTCCGCGCACTCGAAACTCGTCTACGTGAAGCTGGTGCAATGGAATACACAGTCATCGTGTCTGCTGGAGCATCTGATCCATCTCCGATGCAGTACCTCGCTCCCTACGCTGGAGTGTCAGTAGCTGAATATTTCATGGACAAAGGTGAAGACGTGCTCATCATCTACGATGATCTCTCCAAGCACGCAGTCGCCTATCGTGAAATCTCACTTCTTCTTCGCCGTCCACCGGGACGCGAAGCGTATCCTGGAGACGTCTTCTATCTCCACTCACGTTTGCTCGAACGTGCATGTCGCAAGAACGCAGACTTCGGCGGTGGTTCTATCACAGCTCTTCCTATCATCGAGACCCAAGCGGGCGACATCTCTGCCTACATCCCGACAAACGTGATCTCTATCACAGACGGACAGATATTCCTCGAGACTGATCTCTTCTACAAAGGTGTACGTCCTGCGGTAAACGTCGGATTCTCCGTGTCTCGTGTTGGCTCATCTGCTCAGATCAAAGCCATGAAGAAAGTGGCGGGCACACTCAAACTCGACCTCGCGCAGTTTCGTGAACTCGAAGCGTTTTCACAATTCGGTTCTGACCTCGATGTCGCAACTCGCAACCAGATCGAACGCGGACGTCGCGCTGTCGAGCTCTTGAAGCAAACACAATACTCGCCGATGGTTGTCGAGCACCAAGTGATCTCTCTCTACGCACTCTCACGAGGATTTATGGACTCCATTCCTGTAGCAAAGATCAAGGAATTCGAAGCAGGACTTATCGACTATGTCGAAGCAAACTGCAAAGAGTTTGTGGCTGATGTAAGGGAAAAGAAAATGTGGGAAGATGCAAGCGAAGCGAAGTTGAAGGAAACTATTGAGAGTTTTAAGAGTACGTTTAATTTATAGGGTATGGATCAGAAAACTATAACAACAGCAAAGGCCGTGTTACGAATCAATCAGGTATTGATTGGAATTTGGGTTGCTGTATCAATAGTCTTCCTTCTGGGAATAGATTCGCAAAGCTCGCTACTCATCAAAGCGATGATTATCTTATATTTTTCTTCATTTATTCTTCTTATCATCTCTTTTGTTTTTGGAGTCTCAGGGTTACTCCGTGCGCAAAAGTTAGAACAACTAAATGATCCCGCAAACGTTTTTCTATGCAAAAAGCTCAAGCGGACATCGAATATTCTTTTCTGTTTCAGTATAGGTTTCTTTGTATTTGTTATTCTACTAAAATTTATTTAATAATTTATGGCAGGATCACTTGATATAAAAAGACGAATAAAGAGTGTCAAGAACACGAAAAAGATAACCAAAGCCATGGAGCTTGTTTCTGCTTCCAAAATGAAGCGGGCTGTAACAGCGACCCTCGCATCTCGCCCATACGCACAAGCATCTTGGGAGATTCTCGAATCGCTCTCACAATCAGGTGGCGAAAGTGAGCACGCTCTTCTCAAGAAGCGCGAGGTGAAAAACGTCCTCGTCGTCCTCATCACTTCCAATCGCGGACTTTGTGGAGCATACAATGCACAGATAATCCGTGCTGTGATGAAAATGATTAAGGAAAATGACGGAAAACAAATTTCTTTTGTTGCAGTAGGGAAGAAGGGGGAAGCAGCACTCCGCAGACTCGGACAAAACATAGTCGCATCATTTACAGAGCTTCCAGACAACGCAACATTTCGCGATGTTCTGCCGATAGGAAATCTAATCATGGCAGACTACGCAAACGGCACATACGACAAAGTCTACATTGCTTACACCGACTTCATCTCCGCTCTCGTTTCCAAACCAGCTATCCGCCCTATACTTCCTGTCTCGATAAGTGAAGTTGAAAAGAGTGTAGAAACATTGGGTGAGAATGCTGAGTCAAACGTCAATGGTCAAAAGTCAAATGCTACTTCCTACACTTTCGAACCCGGTTACGACGCACTCATGTCAAAGCTCGTCGAAAAAATCGCACGTTCTCAGGTCTACCAGATGATCCTCGAATCCTCAGCTTCAGAGCAGTCGAGTCGTATGATGGCAATGAAGAATGCGTCAGAAGCGGCAGGGGAGATGATTGACGACTTGACGCTAGCATTCAACAAAGCCCGTCAGGCAGCAATTACAAAAGAAATATCAGAAATTAGCGCCGGAATGGCAAGTGTGAGTTAAAAGTATTATGAATACACCGGACAAAAATTATAATCAGACTGAACTCGGTAGACTTGCTTATATAAGTGAAAGTTTTATTTTGGATGAAAATAAACAAATAATCTTAAGTCAAAATTTGATAAACGATGGATGGAAAAAAGGGGAGTCTTTTCAAAAAAGAAATAATGAAGAAGGAGTCTCAAGAGAAATATTAAGATTAAAAAAATTAAGATATGAAGTTAAAGGACTTCTAGCAAGGAATGATGACGATCTACGAATGCTTATATACAGAGAGAGTAAATTATAAATTATATTATCAGTAATACTAGAAAATTATGAAAGGAAAAATAACATCAATCATCGGACCGGTTGTCGACGTAGAGTTCACAGATACTCTACCCTCTATTTACAATGCACTCACCGTCAAAAATGGTGACAAGGAACTCACTCTCGAAGTCGAGCAACACATCGGAGGCAATGTCGTCCGTGCTATCGCGATGGACACCACAGACGGACTTGCTCGTGGTATCGAAGTGACAGACACAGGAGCGCCGATTTCGGTACCAGTTGGAGCACCCGTGCTTGGACGTATGTTCAATGTGCTCGGAGAACAAATCGATGGCAAGGAAGAGGTCAAAAAAACTGCGAAACTCTCCGTGATCCACCGCTCTGCTCCAGACTTTGTCGACCAATCCACCAAAACTGAAATTCTCGAAACTGGTATCAAAGTCATCGACCTTATCTGTCCAGTGGTAAAAGGAGGAAAGGTAGGACTCTTCGGAGGTGCTGGTGTGGGCAAGACTGTCGTCATCCAAGAGCTTATCCACAACATTGCTAGTAACCACGGAGGCTATTCAGTGTTTGCAGGTGTCGGAGAGCGTACTCGTGAAGGAAACGACCTCTATCATGAAATGAAAGAGTCTGGTGTCTTGGGCAAAGTGGCGATGGTCTTCGGTCAAATGAATGAACCACCGGGAGCCCGTATGCGTGTAGCGCTCACAGGACTCACGATGGCAGAGCACTTCCGCGACGAAGAGGGCAAAGACGTGCTTTTCTTCATCGACAATATCTTCCGCTTTACACAAGCTGGATCTGAAGTATCTGCACTTCTCGGACGTATTCCATCAGCTGTTGGTTACCAGCCGACTCTCGCATCAGAAATGGGAGCCATGCAAGAACGTATCACTTCGACCAACAAAGGCTCTGTCACCTCAGTACAAGCCGTCTACGTGCCAGCCGACGACCTCACTGACCCAGCTCCTGCGACGACATTTGCCCACCTCGACTCAACCGTGGTTTTGAACCGTTCTCTTTCTGAGCTCGGTATTTATCCTGCTGTTGATCCACTCGACTCATCCTCAACAATCCTTGACCCAAACATTGTGGGCAAGGAACACTACGAAACAGCTCGTGAAGTACAGCGTATTCTCCAGCGATACAAGGACCTCCAAGACATCATCGCTATCCTCGGTATGGAAGAACTGTCCACAGAAGACAAAGAGCTCGTGACTCGCGCTCGCAAGATTCAGAAATTCCTCTCACAACCATTCTTCGTCGCAGAACAATTTACTGGAGCACCGGGACAATATGTCTCACTCGCAGACACAGTGCGTTCATTCCGTGAGATATTGGAAGGAAAGCATGATGACAAACCGGAACAGGAGTTTTATATGAAGGGAGCTCTCTAATATTTAAATGGCGACTAAACAATTACAACTCAAAATAATTACACCAGAACGCATAGTCCTCGACGAGATGGTGGATTTGGTGACTTTGCCTACAGGTGAAGGGGAGATCACCGTCCTTCCCGATCATATTCCACTTATATCAACACTCGCTTCTGGCGATGTGGTAGCAAAAGTAAATGGGGAATTGGTCCCCATGGCAGTCTCTGGAGGATTCATCGAAGTCTCTGGAAATGTCGTAAAAATTCTCGCAGACTTCGCAGAACACGTAGCCGACATATCTGACGAAGTGCTAGCAAAAGCAAAAGCCCGCGCAGAAGAGCTAAAGAAGCTTAAAGACGGTAATGAAGTCGTGGACTTCGAAGCATTTGAAGGCGAACTCGAGCGATCGCTCACTCGAGTCAAAATGGCAGACAAATGGAAGAACAAAAAGTATCGAAAGGTGAACATATAGTTATTCGTACGCTATGCTATACTTTGCGTCTATGCAAAGTAAATTAAATGAAAGATATTTTTTTTTCGGACTCCTCCTTTTAGTTGCAGTTCTAGCATTTTTCATTATTAAACCATTCTTCATTGTTATCATCTTGAGCGCGTCAATCGCTGTCGCGATATCTCCGCTATATACATATTTACTTCAGAAGGTAACTCGCGGTTATAAATGGCCTGCGGCCTTTTTGACTGTACTTGTATTTCTCGTCGTTCTTTGTGGTCCACTCTTTGGAATAGGGACACTTGTGTTTCATCAATCACAAAGTCTTTACACAACCCTCACCACAGATAGTGGCGCCAATCCTTTCATTCTAAATCTCTCAAATTCGTTTAATGAGAGACTTCCTGGGGTGACCACTTTCAACATTCAGGATAAGATAGCAGATATAGTAGCATTCATTACAGAGAACGTTGCAAATATTTTTACTGCGACGCTCGGCACTGTCCTTTCGCTTTTACTTATGACTCTCTCACTTTTTTATTTTCTCAAAGATGGGGATCATTGGAGAAAATTTCTTATAGAACTTTCTCCACTCTCTGATTCTAATGACATGAAAATACTTGAGAGAATGAAGCAGACAATAAATGGTGTTGTGAAAGGCTACCTTTTGGTCGCTGTCCTTCAGGGAGTGCTGATGGGGATAGGTCTCTGGATATTCAATGTACCCAACCCTGCTCTCTGGGGAGTAGTGGCAGGACTCGGCTCGCTAATTCCAATGATTGGTACTGGCCTTGTTTGGATCCCGGCGGTCATCTTCCTACTTGCAACAGGAAGTCAGCCGCAGGCTTTTGGACTAATCGCGTGGTCAGCAATTATTGTAGGACTTGTAGACAACATTCTTACGCCTTATTTCGTTGGCCGTGGAGTGGCTCTTCCGCCACTCGTCATCCTCTTTGCTGTTTTAGGCGGTATTGCGCTTCTTGGCCCAGCAGGAATCCTCCTAGGTCCACTCACAGTTAGCTTGCTCCACACACTTCTTTCCATGTACCGTGAAAGTTTCAGTGTCAAAACATAGATTTCTTATTTATATAAAGAAGCGTATACTAATACAATGGAAACAAACAAAAACTTCATGATTCCTTTTGGAGCGATAATGGGGAGTGCCATTATCCTCGCCTCTATAATAATTGGAGTAACGTTTTACAAGATTCGATCTCTTGATAACACTCTTTCCGTTACCGGAAGTGCAAAGGCTTCTGTTGTATCAGACACAGTAAAATGGAACTCTCAGTTTACACGCGCATCTAAAGTAACAAGTCTTAGCGGTGGCTACCAACAGATGGCATCTGATTTGACAAAGGTAAAAAATTTCTTAACGACTGCTGGAATTCCAGAAGAAGCAATCACCATATCCGCTGTTTCATTTTATGAAAATTATAGCTACGGTCAGCAAGTGAGCTACAACGAAAAGGAGTATATTCTTACACAGAGCCTGACAGTTAACTCGAGTGACGTAGACAAAGTAACTCAAGTAGCAAAAAATGTTGACGCGCTTATCGGACAGGGAGTTATCTTCCAGACCAATTCGCTTGAATACTATATTTCCACATTGCCTGAACTACGCGTGTCACTTCTCGGTGAGGCAGTAAAAGATGCAGAAGCTAGAGCCAACGCTCTTGCAGAAGCGTCAGGCAAGAATGTAGGCAAACTAAAAAGCGCATCCTCAGGAGTCGTTCAGGTTCTTTCATCCAACTCGACAGAAATTACTGATTACGGCTCGTACGACACATCACAAATCAATAAGGAGGTCATGATTACTGTGAAAGCGGCGTTTACGCTCCAATAGAATGGAAAACGTTTTTCTTTACATTTCTTTTCTCATAGGTATATACATGACCCTGCTTTTCATCTTCGCCAGTATAAACAAAAGAAATGATATAGCAGATATCGGATGGGGACTTGGTTTCTGTATTGTTGCACTTCTATCATTACAATTTGATTTCTATACACGTGGAGGGCTAGATGCGAGAAGTGTTGTTATTACAGCATTGGTACTTATTTGGGGAATTCGTCTTGCAGGACACATATATCTTAGGAATCGCAAAAAGACAGAAGACCCTCGCTATGCAAAATGGAGGGCAGAATGGGGAAGGTGGTTTTATATTCGAAGTTTTCTTCAGGTATTTATTTTGCAAGGAGCTCTCCTTCTACTCATCTCTCTTCCCATCGTATTTGGTAACACGATGCATATGCCGATTTTTCCAACTTTCATTGATATTATCGGAATCAGCTTTTGGCTTATAGGATTCATGTATGAAGTAGTCGGGGATAGAGAGCTTGCTCATTTCTTGAAAAATCCTGAGAATAAAGGCAAAATCATGGACAGAGGACTCTGGTCAATCACTCGTCATCCAAACTATTTCGGTGAAGTCACTCTATGGTGGGGTGTCTGGCTCATTGCAATCAGTGGTGGAGCTCCGTGGTGGAGTATTATAGGACCTTTGACTATTACGATTCTTATAACTCAAGTTTCTGGTATACCAATGACAGAAGCCAGATATAAAGGTAATATTCTATATGATGCCTACAAGAAACGTGTGAGCGCACTCATACCTCTTTATCCTGGCAAGAAGCTATTTGGTACCTTGCGAAAAGAAGGGCGGGGTGAAAAGACTATTACTAATAAATAATTATTTTTTATGATTATATTTGCTTTACTCGCGATTTCGTTTGTAATATATGTTCTACTCGATTACATTTGGATCGGCATTCTCATGCAAAATTTCTATTCAAAATCACTCAGCGCAGTTGGTTTGATTGAAAATGGTAAATTCAAGCCACGTTTGCTCGCGATGTTTGCTGTGTATTTGTCACTTTCTTTTTTGACAGTGTTTCATCTCATTCCTAAAGTTACTGGTTTCGATAAAACTAGCTTGCTTTACACATTTCTCTTTGGTGTAGCTGTATACGCTTTCTATGAGTTTACAAACTACGCGATTATCAGAGACTGGCCAAAAAAGATTATCCTCATTGATATTCTCTGGGGAGGAGTGCTCGTTGCCATAGGCTCATGCCTTACCTTTGTCATTAGCGCAAGAATCTTTTTCTAACATGCTCTATATTGTCGCAACACCCATTGGAAACCTAGAAGACATAACGCTTCGTGCAATACGAACATTGAAAGAAGTGGATCTGATTCTTTGCGAAGACTCGCGAGTGACTAGAAAGCTCCTTGATCGCTACGAGATCAAAACCCCATACTCAGTTTTCCATGCCAACACAGCACCAAAGAAAATCGAAGAGTTCCTCACTGTTTTGGAAAATGGTAAGAACATAGCCCTAGTCACAGATGCTGGAACACCAGGAATTTCAGATCCGGGTGTGTTGTTGGTTATGAAAATAAAAGAAAAATTTGGAGACCAAATAAAAGTGGTACCTATTCCTGGAGCTTCTGCGTTAACCGCAGCCGTATCTGTATCTGGTGTTCCGATGCATGAATTTTTGTATGTTGGATTTTTGCCACAAAAGAAGGGGCGCGAAAAACTTATCCAGGAAATAGCTGATAATAGACGTGCGGTAGTCTTGTTCGAATCGCCACATCGTGTCGCCAAACTAATGGAGTCTTTGGATAAGGCGGGTGTCAGTGAAGTTGTCATCTCAAGAGAAATTACGAAAATATATGAAGAAATCTTTTCAGACACCCCAAAAGCACTATCTCAACGCTATACGAAGACACCGCCAAAGGGTGAGTTTGTAGTTATTGTTCGACCTAGAAAATAGCTGTGCTATAATCCTAATATGAAAACGAACCAGAAAACATTTTTTATTATAGGCCTTGTGCTCATCATCATTTCGCTTATTGGATTGGGAAGTGGACTAAAAGAATTTTTGACAATTCTTATAGGAATATTCATTATTATTCTTTCATACTTTTTGCCAGGCGCTCATGGCTTTCTCGGCAACAGACAATCAAACGCTTTTATAGAGAATACAAAAAAAGATATACCATCAGTCGACGTCAATGAAAACAAAACACAAATTTAAAACTATATTATTCTTAGGCGTAATAGCATGCCTACTGCTTTTGGGATACGTTACACTCCCTGCCATCTTTTCACAATCATATTCATCTGCAGTCAAAGCTGACGAAAGTATCACTGACACTGTCAATAAAGAAATCATTGCAGAAGCGCCCATTGTAGCTCCAGTCGAGCACATTGAAACACCTGAAAGTGTGAAAGCTATATATATGACTGCATGTGCAGCTGGCACTCCGTCATTCCGAACAAACATCGTAAGTCTTCTCGACCAAACAGAACTTAATGCAGTCATCATTGATGTCAAAGACTTTAGTGGGACACTTTCCATACCAAGCGAAAATCCACTTCTGGCCAGTGCTGTAGGAGGCAAAGGATGCAAAGTCAAAGATATGAAGGATTTTGTTGCAACATTGCATGCAAAAGATGTATATGTTATTGCACGAGTTACAGTGTTTCAGGATCCCCTTTATGCAACACTTCACCCTAACGAGGCAATAAAGCGCATTAGTGACGGCAAGTTATGGGCAGACAAAAACGGCCTCAACTACCTATATCCGGGATCTGAATCTGTTTGGAATTACATAGTAGCAATTGCTGAAGAATCCTATGCGATGGGATTTGATGAAATAAACTTCGATTACATTCGTTTCCCGTCTGACGGAGATATCAAAAACATGGCAGTACCTGCCGCTAGTGGCCTCACGAAAGCTGATATCATAGAAAACTTTTTCTCATATCTTAATAGCAGACTAAAGGACACTGGCATGGTCACGTCAGCTGATCTCTTCGGCATGACAACAACAAATCGAGACGATCTAGGTATTGGGCAAGTTCTCGAGCGGACTCTGCCTTACTTTGATTATGTGGCACCAATGGTTTATCCATCACACTACCCAAAGGGATTTAACGGCTGGAGTAACCCAAATAGTGTGCCATACGAGCTGATACGCTTTGTCATGCAAAGTGCAGTAGAAAGGACAACGGCTCTCAAGAATGATGTGACACAACCAGAATGGCTTCGAGAAAAGGTAAGTCCCGACCAGCTACGCCCATGGCTTCAAAATTTCTCATTGGGACAACCTCCTTATGGAGCAAATGAGATAGCGGGACAAATCAAAGCGACACATGACGTAGGACTTGATTCATGGTTCCTCTGGGATGCAAGCAACAAGTACACAAACACCAAGGCTGGTTTGTCCTTATGATTCAAAATTGACCCGATTCATTAAATTTGAGATAATCAGCGTATGAATACTGATTTAAAGAAAAGAAGTATACGAATTTTTAAGATCTTCGCGCTCATAGCGCTCTTTTTTCTTGTAGGAATCTATGTAGGCTATGCAGGACGACCAGAAATTTCTAAGATAGCATCTGTTTTGAACAAAGAACCTGCTTTTGCTTCACCTGTTGACTTTGAGCCATTTTGGAAGGTGTGGAACCTCATTGATGAAAAATATCCAACAACTGTTTCGAATCAAGACAAAGTATGGGGAGCAATCAAGGGGTTGGCAGATTCAGTTGGTGATCCATACACTGTGTTTATGCCACCAGAGGAAGCCTCACAGTTTAGAGATGAGATAGATGGTGAATTTGGCGGTATAGGAATCGAAATGGGAATGAAGGATGGATATATTTCTGTCATAGCTCCACTGAAAGATTCTCCTGCCGAGAAAGCTGGCATTAAGACTGCAGATATACTTGTGAAGATTGACGGTATCTCAACAACTAATATGTCGATAGACGAGGTTGCAAGTGTTGTAAAGGGAGAGAAGGGTACAAAAGTTGTCATAACGGTACTAAGAGAAGGTCAGGACTCGCCACTCGAGTTTACCATTGTGCGTGACACGATTACAGTTCCAATCCTCGACAGTGAATATAGGGAGGAAGATGATGTTTTCATAATTAGTTTGTACGACTTCAGCGCCAATGCGCCAGTCATGTTTCAGGGTGCTTTACGCGAATTCCTAAACACGAAAAGCAAAAATCTTATCTTAGATTTGCGTGGCAATCCAGGCGGTTATCTTGACGGTGCAGTAGATATTTCAAGCTGGTTTTTGTCATCAAATCAAACAGTGGTGAGGGAAGATTTTGGAGATGGTGAACCTGAAAAAGTTTACAAAAGTAGAGGCTACGACGTTTTCAAGAATTCTGGCCTCCGTATGGTAGTGCTTGTCGATGGTGGCTCAGCATCTGCGTCGGAGATTGTAGCTGGCGCACTTAAGGAAAATAATATCGCAACTCTCGTGGGTCAAAAAACATATGGCAAAGGTTCAGTGCAAGAACTGGTTCCCGTAACACCTGACACCTCACTGAAGATCACTGTGGCAAAATGGTTTACACCCAACGGCATATCCATTTCGGACCAAGGACTTCTCCCTGACTATACAATCGAGCTGACAAAGGAATCACTAGAAAATGGAGAGGATTTACAATTACAGAAGGCAATTGAGATTTTAAATGAAATATAATTTATGAAAGTAATACTACTTCAAGACATAGCTCGTGTCGGAAAAAGATATGACATTAAGGAAGTCCCAGCGGGATTTGCTCAAAATGTCCTGATTCCAAAAAAGCAAGCACTCTCCGCAACACCTGAGAATATTAAACTTGCTGAAAGCAATAAGGAGAAAATAAGACTGGAGAAAAGTCAGGCAGACGAGACAGTAAGAAAAAATCTAAAAGAATTGGGAAGCGTCCAGTTGATAATCAAAGCAAATGCTAACGAAAAAGGAAACCTATTCAAAAGTATTCATGTAAAAGAAATAGTATTCGCCTTGAAAGAAAAACTTAACATCAGCATAGAGGAGAAAATGATCGAACTCGAACATCCGGTAAAGGAAGTAGGGGACTTTCAAATTCCCATTGTCGCAGGTGGACTAAAGGGGCACTTTTTGCTTACGATTGAGGCTTTGTGATCCTTTTTATGTGTACACCTCCTTCTGTATCTTTGATTTTATAGCCCAATTTTTTTATTTCATTTCGCAACGCATCCGACGTGGTCCAATCCTCATTTTTTCTAGCAGTATCTCTTTCCTTTATAAGATTTTGTATACCAAGAGGAACGACAAACTCGTCCTTTTTCTCAAGACCCAAGCCAAGGACACGATCACAATCCAAAATTGTAGCCTTTTTGTCTGCGTCACCAACTGAATCATCTTTCAGCAATATCCAAATAAGAGCAATCGCCCCTGCAGTATCAAAATCATTTTCGATAATAGCAGCGAATTTCTTTTCATACCCTTGGTCAACGATGCCGTCGTTAGGAAGTCCCTCTACTATATCCAAAAGTTTTTCCAGAGCGGTTGAACTGGCCGTTAGTGCATCAAAACTAAAATTGATAGACGTCCGATAGTGTGCAGTCAAGAGAAGATAACGGAATGCGATCGGGTTGTGTCCCATGATAGCTATATCTCGAAGTGTGTAGAAATTGTTGAAGCTCTTCGACATTTTCTTGCCTTCTACCAGAACCCATTCATTGTGCATGAAGTAACGAGCATATTCTTTTCCCGTCGCACATTCTGACTGAGCAATCTCATTTTCATGATGAGGAAATTTGTTATCAACACCTCCCGTATGAATATCGATAGTTTCCCCAAGTGTTTTCATCGCCATAGCAGAACATTCGATGTGCCACCCCGGTCGTCCTTTACCGAGACGTGTCTCCCAAAAAATAGATCCGTCTGCCTCATCCCATGCCTTCCAAAGTGAAAAGTCTTGAACGTTGTCCTTGTCGTATTCATCATTTTTCATTCGGCCTTTTGCATTTTCTTTCATAGCGTCATGATCAATACGCACAAGTTTGCCATAGTTTTCATCTTTTGATAGATCAAAGTAGACACTGCCGTCAGCTGTTTTGTACGCATAGCCCTGGTTCAAAAGTCTTTCAATAATGACCACCATTTCCTCTATGTAGTCTGTCGCTTTTGTGTATTTATCTGCTGGAATTATGTTGAGCGATCCTATATCCTCCACAAACGCTTGGATATAGGGATCTGTAAGTTCTCTAAGTGATTGACCTGACTCTTGGTGTGCACGAATAATCTTATCTTCCACATCAGTGAAGTTCATAACATGAAAAACGGGATACCCTAGGTAAGTCAAAACACGCTTTACCGTATCTGCGAAAATAAATGCTCGGAAATTTCCAATATGAGCAAAATTGTACACAGTCGGTCCGCAAGAGTAAAAAGTCGTTCTGTGCGCATTAATTGGCGTGAACACTTCAAGTTCTTGCGACAGTGAATTGTGAATCTTTAGAGCCATTTCTTTTTTTTGAAATATACTATAAGTACAACGACCAGCAGGACCATCGCACCGCCAACAAACACAAGATTAGCTTTCGTTTTGATAAGAAGAAGTTGGGGGCTTGTATTCATAGCAAAAAATCCTGTCACGAGAGTCAACAAAAGAATGATGAAAGTAAGGGAAGTGAGAAATCTAATAGTCTTGCTTGTCTTCACAGAAATAAGAGAATCATTTGTCACACGTATATCAGAGAGAATTTCTTTGTGGCCCTCAAGCACTGTTCTGATCTTGTTGTACTCATCATTGATGAGACTCTGGTGATAGACAAACGACGAGCCAAAAAATGTTGCGCCTGCTTCAGAAAAAGACCGAAGTACGTCAGCGTGAAATCGAAGTGCTTGCTTGAACTCTACCAAGTCGCGGTTGACATGTGAAATTGCTTCAACTATTTTTATTTCTTCACTATCAAATATTCTTGATTCAATTTTTCGAATTTTTGTATTTATCTTCTCCAAGTCATTCATTACGTCGAGGTAGATTTCGCGTATTATGTTATGAAAAAGAAATCCTGGGTGTTCTGCAATGCTTGATTTCTTGATGAGCTGTTTCTCCTCAATCGAATGAGTCAAACGTTCGAGAGCAAAACATGGTTCATAATGTACTGTAATCACATATGATTTTCCAATAACAAAATCAATCTCATGTTCACGAATTGATTTGTCTGTACGTACAGGAAAGTGAAGAACCAGATATATTTGATCTTTGTACCGATCTGCTTTCGACCGAGGTGTTCTTTTCAATAATTCTTCGCAGAGCAAATCCGGAAGTGAGTATGATTCTTTTAAGTCGCGTATTTCTTCTCTGGTTGGAGACGCCACATCTACCCATGTTATCTCTCCGAGTTTATACTTGCTTATCATTCTCCTATTTTACTCCAAAATCCTTTATATTTCAATACATATTTGACATTTTGAACAAAAAAAGTTAAAGTAGTACCGCTATGACATTTGCAATCATTATGACTGGAGGCAAGCAATATAAGGTCTCAAAAGGTCAAAAACTAAAGATAGAGAAGCTAGCTGGCGATTTGAAGGCAGGAGACAAAGTAACTTTTGACTCTGTCTTACTAGTTGACGACGGCAAGAAGACAGCGTTTGAAGCATCAGATTTGGCTGGAAAGGCAGTTTCTGGAGTAGTTGTACAGCAAGGACGTCACGCTAAGGTTTTGGTGACGAAGTATAAAGCAAAATCTCGCTACCTTAAGAGAAACGGCCACAGACAGCCTTTCACAGAAGTAGAAATTACAAATATTGCATAAAAATCCCTTCGGGGATTTTTTGCTGTTTATTAGTTTAAGAGTTATGTATAGACCTGAGAGGAACGTGGTGCTGACAGAAAATAGCCATGAGCTTGCTTAGGTGGAGAAGTTGGGTTGTTTAAGCTCTGTTCTTAAGAGCAGATATGATAGTTTCTGAATCCGAATATTCAAGCTCAGTACCAGTCGAAAGTCCTCGACCCAAGCTGTGAACGGGGATAGCGTCGCCAATAATCTCTGAAACAAATTTTCGCAGATACTCATCCGTGTATTCACCTTCGCGTGTAGCAGACATAGCCAAAATTATTTCCTTCAATTGCATTTTTTCTTTTAGAAGCTTAGACTTCAACTCACCCAAGCGAACACGTCTTTCTGGATTTTTTTCAAGTATTGGTATAAGTCCACCGAGAACAAAAAACAATCCGTCATATACACCACTACGCATGATTGAGTCATAATCCGCATCCTTTTCAATAAGGAGAAGAGTCGTCGCAGATTTTCTGTCGTCGCATGTAGTGCAGACCTTCAATGCATTCTGTTCGATGAAGTAGCGGTGGCATTCTACACACTCAGCAATTCTCTTGTGTAGCATTTCCATTTTTTGCGCAATATCCTTTATTGATTGAGAACTTTGACGCAACAAATAATAGACAAATCGTTTCGATTGTCTTTCTCCAATTCCTGGGAATTGAGCGAATACTTTTGCTAAGTCATCAATAGGATTCATTGTATAAATTTGTTATCCAAACGCTTCATCAAGTGACGCCCCCCGTCGTGCATACTGCGGTGCGTCTATGTTTTTTGCTACGCTGTGAAATGTGGTCGTTGCTGAATCGAACATGAGGTCGACTTCGCCTGTTGGGCCATTTCTGTGCTTCGCCACAATGAGTTGGGTAACGCCATCGACATTTCCACCTCCCTGTCTATCCATTTCGTCGCGATGAATGAACATGACTATGTCAGCGTCCTGCTCAATAGAACCTGAATCACGCAAGTCAGAGAGTTTGGGACGTCCACCGCGTGTTTCAACTGCACGAGAAAGCTGTGAGAGAGCGACAACAGGTACTTCGAGCTCGCGTGCCAGTGCTTTGAGAGAGCGTGATATCTCTGTTACTTGGTTTACCATGGAATCATGGTTTTTGTTGGTTGCCATGAGCTGGAGATAGTCGACTACTATAAGTCCTAGACCATGCTCGCTTTTGATTCTCCGAGCAAAAGATTTCATCTTGTTGACAGTATTTGCAGCTTGGTCGTCAATATATATTGGGGCATTTGACAAACGGTCGAGAGCGTCACGAATACGAAGGAAATCATCGCTGTTATCTAGCTTACCTGTGCGAAGTTTCCATGCATCAACGCGAGCTTCCGTCGCAAGCATACGGGTAACGAGTTGAGATGAACTCATTTCGAGAGAGAATACAACAACGGGGACATTTTCACGTACAGCAGCGTGTCTTGCAATATCAAGCGCAAGTGTCGTCTTACCCATAGAAGGACGTGCAGCTAAAATAATGAGATCAGATTTTTGAAGTCCTGATAGCTTCAAATCCAAATCGTGATAGCCGGTTGGTACACCACGCATTGCTCCGTCACTTTCTTGGAGCTTCTCGAGTTCTTCCCAAGTACTTTTGAGTGTGTCTTTGAAAGATGTTCCGCCGTTTCCCTTTATAAGTCCAGTAATTGAAAAGATTCTTTTCTCTGCATTATCAAGTACTTCTGATATTTCAGTTCCATCTTCCGCGTATGCAAGCTGAGAGATTGCATCAGATGCAGTAATGAGATTCCTTAGCTGGAATTTGTGGTAGATGTGATCTGCATAAAAACGTATGTTTGCGCTTGAAGGAACCGACTGTACGATTTCAGTAAGGTATGTCGCACCACCTATCCTCTCTAACGATTTATCTTCTTTGAGTTTTGCAGACACAGAAAGCAAGTCGATTGGTTCACTTTTTGCTGAAAGTGTTTCCATTGCTTTGAAAATAGCTTTATGTCTGTCGCTGTAGAAAATGTCCTGAGAAAGTACATCGTCAACCTCAAACAAAGATTCGGGACGAAGCATGATAGCTCCCAATACAGCCTTTTCGGCATCAAGATCTTGCGGGGGAATACGTCCGTGTACTTCTTTTTCTTTCATAGGTCTGATTGTACCAGTCCAAACAGTCCTCTCAAAGCTCTAATACACTCAAATGTGTTTGTAACATGTGAATAAATTTCACCTTTAAAAATAAAGCGCATTTTGGTATACTTTAGGTTATGTTACACAAAAGATTACTATCGGGAATACAACCAAGCGGACGGCTCCATATTGGAAATTATTT
The DNA here is from genome assembly GCA_964606295.1 of uncultured Candidatus Saccharibacteria bacterium. Lineage (GTDB taxonomy): Bacteria > Patescibacteriota > Minisyncoccia > Phycocordibacterales > UBA9973 > JAGOPB01. The sequence goes on along the minus strand of CAZSFR010000001.1, from coordinate 46,594 downwards.
CGGCGCACTAAAGCAATTTGTTGATTTGCAAGACAAATACGAGTGTTACTTTATGATTGCTGACTATCATGCACTTCACTCAGTCAACTCGAGAGAAGAGTTACGAGAGAATATCCTCAACACTGCCATTGATTACCTCGCTATCGGACTCGATCCTGCCAAGGTGACGATATTTCAGCAATCACAAGTGAGCGAGCATACTGAGCTCGCATGGATTTTTGACACCATAACGTCGATGCCGTATCTTATGCGGGCACACGCGTTTAAAGATGCAGAAGCAAAGAACAAGGATATCAGTGTCGGAACATTCAACTACCCGATGCTTATGGCCTCTGACATTTTGCTGTATGATCCAGAAATAGTTCCAGTAGGACAAGACCAAAAGCAACATATTGAAATTACTCGTGACACCGCTGGAAAATTCAACAGCACCTACACTGAGCTTTTCAAACTACCCGAAGCTCTCATCATCGAAAACGTCGCAATAGTTCCAGGTATTGATGGGAGAAAGATGTCAAAGAGCTACAGGAACACAATAGAACTTTTTGCAACTCGTGAAGAAATAGAGAAGGCTGTTATGAGTATCGTCACAGATTCAGAAACTGATGTTCCGACAAATGTTTATGCAATTCATAAACTTTTCAAATCCGAAAGTGAATTGAAATCTTTGTATGAAGAAAACAAAGGGAAGTACAAAATTCTCAAAGAGGCTTTGATAGAAGACATCGACGTGTTTATTTCTCCAATACGACAAAGACGGGAGGAGTTGCTCAACGACAAAAAAGCTATTATCAAAATACTCAATGATGGAAGTGCGATAGCAAAAGTACTCGCAGAGGAGAAGATGGTGAAGGTCAGAAATGCAGTCGGCGTTTCGTTGATTGACAATTAGTTTGTATATGGTATAATATCAAAATTATGGGAGAAGTTATTATGTTCATCATCAAACTCATTCTCGGCATCATCGTTGCTGTCTTTTTTGCCATTCACTTGGGTCTAGAGAAATGCATTGAATATCTGCGCAAGAAAAATCATCCTTACACCAAACCACTCGAAATATTCTTGATAGCAATCTCTCTCCCTTTTGGACCTATCTGCAACGCATTCGAAAGCATGCACAGCCACTAATATGCGCAAAAAGACCATGAAAAAAGAGTGGCATAACGAATTAATAGCACTTTTCAAAAAAATGAAATCTGCTAACGAGTTGGATGAATTCCTTAAGGACTTACTAACTGAGAACGAATATCGCGAAATGATCATCCGTATTCAAATCGTCAAAATGCTTGCGCAAGGGAAAACGCATCGCTACATCTCGCGCTCTCTTGGCGTAGGTGTTGCAACGGTGGAAAGGGGAGTAAAGGAACTTGACGACCCACACGGTTCCTTCTCAAAGATATTCAAAAAAACTGCTAAATAGGCAGTTTTTTAGTTATCCACACATTTTAGCGAACCTGCTTGACCATTTACCACCGTACTAGTACACTGCTACATATGAAAGAAAACGGGAAAATACTAAATAATTTATCATGGTGGCTCAGATTCATTGGCCGGAGCGTCTTTTGACGTAGTATACACTTCTCATTGAAGCAATCGGCCAATCAGCCGGTTTTTTGTTTGTACCATGTGGCCTTACAGGTGGGCACTGATCAGAACGGATAGCGCTCGCCTCAAAGTCCTGATGGATTTAGAAATATTCTTTAAAAAATTATAAATAATGATATGAAAAAGACTTTAACTCAAAAAGTATCTCTATTCATAGTACTAGGGCTACTGATTCTGACTATTCTTCAATCAATTTTTTCACTATGTCGATCTGATATATTTCTTGCAGTTGTAATTCTAGGATCAACAGCAATTCTTCTTATCATGATGCACAAAATTTTTTTTATAGTACATTCACTAAATAACAAAAATGAAAAAAAATGAATCAATGATTGCAGTAATGCAAATTCTGGTAGCGGCTGAACAAAGTTTGGCGGACCATCGTATTAACCATGAGATAAGCGCGCGAACGCTTTCCAAAGCCGGCCTTGATATGATCATCAAGTGTCTCTATGCCGACGGTGTATGGTGGGTATCGGGACTCAGGTACATGCTCAAACGTGCCAGAAATAAACGCTTTATACAAGCGCTCTCTGACAATCTTGCATGTGAGACAGGATATAGCGGAGGTAGTGCGCACATGGTGCTTCTTGATGACTTTATCGAAAGTATCTGTCTTAAAATCGATATGAACGATCCAATCTACAGGGATGCGACAAAGCGCGCTCAGCAGGAAAATCTTATGCTGAAGAAGGCAACTGAACCGCAAAAAGCAGGTTTCATGCTTGCCACAGAGCATATATTCCCAAAAATGCTTCAGGTAATTCGACCGGCCGTACTCGATCACTATCCAAAAGCAATCATGAACTACATCGATGAACATATTGAAGTAGATGCCGATGAACATGCGATTTGGATGCAAGAATCGGTTGAGCAAATTATAGCTGAATCGGAAGAATATACTTCGGAAATCATGGAAGAAATGAATAATGTAGTTCTATCATCTATGTATCCTTTGGATATTGCCATAGGCGCATCTTCCAAAAGTCTTATTTCATAAGTACGCTTGCAAGGTCCAAACCGGTGGAATATTTCTACCGGTTTTTTTATTTGAAAAGCTGTGGTATAGTGTTGTTACCTTTGATCCTTTTGACAAAAGGGGAGGAACAAATACAGCTTATAAGTGATAGCTTGTAGTACATACAATGAGGTTCTTGCAATCGGTCGGATTGAGGAGAACAAAGTAGGGTGGCACCGCGTTTCGCAAGAATCGCCCCTGCGTAATTATGAAATAATTCATAGTTCGTGGAGGCGATTTTTGTTTCCCGGCTACACATATATGAGAACATACATACGAGACTTGAGTGCGAAAAAAGGAGAAGAGGTGACGATCATGGGCTGGGTGGACGTGCGTCGCGACCAAGGGAAAATGATATTTCTCGATTTTCGAGATATGTCAGGCTATGTCCAAGGTGTGATCCTTCCAAACAGCACGGAGGCTATGGAAGTAGGAAAGACGCTACGACCAGAGTGGGTTGTAGAGGTCACCGGCAAGGTAAACGAACGACCAGAGCGGAACAAACAAGCTGACAAACAAAACGGAGACATAGAGCTTGAAATATTAGGAATAAAGGTTTTGAACAAGGCTGAAACACCACCCTTTGACCCCTCTGGTGACACGATGGAAGTTGGAGAGGAAGTTAGACTCAAATATCGTTATCTTGATCTCCGAAGTAAACGAATGCAAAAGAACATCCGCATGCGCGACAAAATCATCACTTTCTTCCGCGATTACATGCACAAAAATGATTTTGTTGAAATCGAGACACCAATTTTGATGAAGGGAACACCGGAGGGTTCACGCGAATACCTCGTTCCTTCGCGACTTGAGAATGGAAAATTCTATGCACTTCCACAATCTCCACAACAGTTCAAACAACTCTCAATGGTCGCGGGATTTGAGCGTTACTTCCAAATTGCACGATGTATGCGTGACGAAGACACGCGCGGAGACAGACAACCAGAGTTCACACAACTCGATTTCGAGATGTCATTTGTTGAACAAGAAGATGTGCTGGCGTATACGGAAGAAATGTTTATCAAGCTTGTTACAAATCTATATCCAGAAAAGAAAATAACATCACTTCCGTTTCCACGGCTTACCTACGCTGAAAGTGTTGAGAAACATGGCTCTGACAAGCCAGATTTGCGCGAGGATAGAAATGATCCGAACGAACTTGCGTTTTGTTGGATTCTTGATTTTCCAATGTTTGAAAAGACCGATGATGGAGAACTTCAGGCCGTCCACCATCCATTTTGTTCTATTAAACCAGAAGATAAGGAAAGATTTATGAGTGGAGAAGATATGTTCAGCATCCGCGCAAATGCGTATGATCTTGTGTTAAACGGTTACGAGCTTTCTTCTGGTTCCATTCGTATCCATGAGCGAGATATCCAGAAGCAGGTATTCGATCTTCTCAAAATACCAGAAGAAACACAGCAGATGAAATTTGGTCACATGCTCGAAGCATTCACCTACGGCGCACCGCCACACGGTGGGTTTGCACCGGGTATAGATCGCATTGTCATGATTCTTCAAAACGAACCAAACATTCGCGAGGTAATCGCATTCCCAAAAACTGGAGAAGGCAAGGACCTTATGATGGGCTCTCCGTCTGAAATTCCAGAAAAGCAACTCCGAGAGTTGGGTATTGATCTACGAAAAAAGCAATAAAAATTCCCTCGTATAATTGAGCAAATTGCGAAATTTTATTTTAGTTTATGCGTCTATTTTTATTTGGTAAAAAGTGAGTATTTTTACACCCATGTCTCCTTCAAAATGAGATGTGGTGCCAGTGAAGAACGGACTGTAAGAATTGACCACCTCGGATTTCAATCGCACATTCTTACCCTAATGCTCAGCGGTAAGAAACATTCTGTCCTTCACCGCAAAAGGAGTCTTTTCGTTTTCAATGTGAACCTGAATACAATAAGAGCTTTTGTCCTTGCTACCTTGAACAACTTTAAATGTGCACTGTGTAATTTTTCTATCTACTTGATTCGCAGATTGAAGTTGTCCAAAAAACATGACGTTAGTCGGAAGCGCAGGTGCTACTTCCAGCGCCGGAGAAAAATGTAGCGAGTTGTCAGGTTGAAATTCAGGCATGAATTTGATTTTTATATACTAATTTGTAGTATAACAGCCCCGCGTAGTGTGGCACAAATCCTCACAAAAAGTTACAATGGATCCATGTCAGAGACAACTTTGCACGAATTTAAAGTCAAAAGCACTGTTTTCGAGGGACCACTCGAGCTTCTACTCGAGCTTGTTGAGTCGCGCAAACTTCATATCAACGATATATCTTTGGCGCTCGTTACGGAAGAGTATTTGGCGTACATGAAAAATTTGTCAAGTGAGAACTTGGGACTTATGACACAATTCCTTTCAATTGCTTCTACTCTCATTCTCATCAAATCAAAATCTCTACTCCCAAACCTTTCGTTGACTCGCGAGGAGGAAACGGATATACAAGTACTCGAAAACCGTTTGCGGATGTATCAAGTAATCAAAGAATCTCTAGAGCCACTTGCAAATTTGTATGGCGTCCGCATTATTTACCCTGCACCTGAAAGAGATTTTGCAACTCCAGTATTTAGCCCTGACCAATCTCTAACAAAGGAGAGAATGCTGGCATCGATAACAAGTGTTATCTCAGCACTACCGCAACCAGAGATAGCAAAACCAGAAGTCGAAATTCAAAAGATGATGAGCATTGAGGATGCGATTAATAATCTGACGGAGAGACTGTCGAAAGCGACAGAACTCTCATTCAAATCTCTTACCGAAGCTGGTACGAAGAGTCCTGCTGAAGCAAAAGTCTTTGTTATAGTGTCATTCCTTGCTATGCTGGAAGTCGTCAGACTTGGCCTCATGGATGTCTTACAACAAAGTGAGTTTGGCGACATAACATTTATCAAAACAGAAATTATCAGCGACATCTCTCAAGATTAATTATGATTTCAACAAGCGCAAAAATTGAATCACTTCTGTTCTTTAGAGGAGAGCCAATATCAAAGAACGATATTGTAAAATTACTAAAGATAACGAGCACTGAATGCGACGATGGTATTCGTGAACTGGAGGCATGTCTATCGGAACGGGGGATTGTGCTTCTAAAACGTGACGATGACTACTCTCTCGGAACTCATCCAGAGCTCGGAATATTTTTTGAAGCTATCCGGAAGGAGGAATTATCAAAGGAACTTTCAAAAGCGTCCCTTGAAACAATTGCTATAATACTTTATAGAAAACGGGCGACTCGTGGGACTATCGACTACATCCGCGGTGTGAATTCAAGTTTCATTATACGAAATCTACTTGTTCGAGGATTGATAGAACGAGAACAAGATTCCAATGACGCTCGTGCGTATATGTACAAACCATCTTTTGATTTACTACAATATCTTGGCGTTAATACTGTCGAAGCCTTGCCAAACTTTGCTGAGTATTACAAAACTCTCATGAACAACGCCTCAGAATCGGCAGTTAATGAGCCAGCATCCTAACCTATGCTGGGCTTTAATATAAAAGATTTGTACGTAGCATCTTTCTTTGTTCTCGTGCTCATTGGAGCGTTTTTTCTCGAGAAGGCACCTCAGCCAGAACAAATCGTTGATACCAGAGCAGAAGAGTCCTCTAATGAAATTTTTCTTGCTGAATCTCTTTTTGCCTATGACCCAAACACAGAAAAAGTACTGTTCAAAAAAAATGAAGAGACTGTTCTTCCGCTTGCATCAATCACCAAACTCATGACGGCTTATGTTGCACTTTCGTCTCTTCCAAAGGAGACAGTAGTAACTATAAGCAAACAATCACTCATGATGCCTGACGATCACGGACTTTTAGTAGATGAGAAGTGGCAACTTTCAAATATTATTGAATTTATGTTACTTGTCTCATCGAACGATGCTGCGCGTTCAATTCGAGAAACGTACGAGAATATTCACTCCAACTCTTTCATCGCAAGCATGAACGTGACGGCAGTAGAGCTAGGTATGATGAAGACAATATTTTATAACGAAAGCGGTCTTGACGCAGAAGAAACTGCGGGTGCATATGGCACGGCTTTGGATGTCGCAATATTACTTGATGCGTTCTCAAAGAAGTTTCCTGAGGCACTCTCAGGAACTGGCTTAGAGTCACGAAAATTCACATCACTTTCAGGTATAGTTCACAATGTCGAAAATACCAACAAAGACATCAACACATTTCCAGGACGTTTGGGTTCTAAAACAGGTCTCACGGATATCGCTGGAGGAAATCTCGCTTTCATTTTTGATAGGGGTATTCTCTCACCAGTTGTTGCTGTCGTGCTTGGGTCAACTAAGGATGGCAGATTTGCTGACATGCATCTTTTGGTAGAAAGTATTATGGAAAAGGAACTCGCGCCTTTTTAAAATTCAAATTAAAGATTATAATATCAGTATATGGATCTCGCTTACATAAATGCAGTCAAAATATTTCTTCCTGCGACTTTAGCCTTTCTGATAGGTATTGGCATAACTCCACTTTTTTCGCACTACTTTTATAAGTGGAGACTTTGGAGAAGACACGGGAGGAGTCAGAGTCTGCCAGCAATAAATCATATGGAGGAAATAGCAAATGACAGCATTGAGACAGAGACACCTCGTGTTGGTGGCATGATAGTGTGGATAGCTGTATTTCTTACAATAGGACTTTTTTTCGTTATATACATCATCTTTCCAAACTCCATAACGTCTAAGTTAGAGTTTCTGAGTCGAAATCAAACCTTTGTCCCTATTGCAACACTTTTCATTGGGGCACTTATGGGATTAGCTGATGACCTCTTGCAAGTCTTTCCACCAAAGAAGCTTGTCGGAGATCCTATTTTTGTGCGATATGTGAAAGTGTTGCTTATTTCGATCCTTGCATTCATCGTCGGTTCGTGGTTCTACTACAAGCTTGGAATGACGTCTATCCACGTTCCGTTTGACGGCACACTCTATCTTGGTATTCTGATAATCCCATTTTTTATTATTGTGACGCTTGGTGTTTTCTCAACGAGCATTGTGGATGGCATCGACGGCCTCTCTGGCGGATTGTTAGCTACGGTCTTCGCATCATTTGCCGGTATCACATTTTTCAACAACCAAATAGACCTCGCCGCTTTTTGTTCCGTTATAATTGGCGCACTACTTTCATTTCTTTGGTTCAATATTCCACCGGCACGATTCTACATGGGGGAAACAGGTATGATGGCACTCACACTCACAATCTCGACAATCGCATTTTTGACAGATTCAGTATTACTACTACCAATCATTGCATTTCCACTTTTCATCACATCACTCATTGCGATTATTCAAATGGTTTCAAAAACATTTTTTGGAAAAAAAGTTTTTACTGTGGCACTTTTGCATCATCAGTTTGAATTACGTGGTTGGTCGAAAGCAAAAGTGACTATGCGCTACTGGATTGTCGCTCTCGTTTCAGCAACAGTCGGCATGGTTCTAGCAATATTAGGCTGAGTATGTTTGCAAAAGTAGACAAAGTTTTCCTTGTGCTTACGACAATCCTTACTATTTTGGGGATTATTATTTTCATTTCAGCATCAATGGGAATACTGGCTAAAAATGAAGCAAAATTTTGGGGAGTCATCACCAATCAACTTCTTTTAGGACTCGGTTGTGGAACCATTCTTTTTATTATTGTTCTTAAAACTCAATACCAAAAATGGAAGAACTTGGCATTCTTCATTCTCATCGGGTCAATCATGGTGACTTTGCTTGTCTATATCCCTAGCCTTGCGCTTAGCCACGGGGGAGCAAATAGGTGGGTATCTTTAGGTCCTGTATCATTTCAGCCTGCAGAATTTTTGAAAATTGCTGTCGTTCTCTATATGGCCGGCTGGCTATCTTGGGTAAAGGGGAGAGTCAACACAATCAGGTACGGCTTATTGCCATTTCTAGCGATTACTGGTGTTTGCGCTGGACTTCTTATCCCACAACCAGACACGAAGAGTCTTCTTCTCATAATAGCCTCAGTACTTGCAATGTATTTTGTTGCAGGACTTAAACTGAAATACGTCATCATTATTATGTTTGTAGGACTTGCCGCAGGAACATTCCTTGTGACGACACGTCCGTATCTTATGGATCGTGTTACTACATTCATAAACCCAGCAAGCGATCCCCAAGGATCATCTTATCAGCTCAAACAATCTTTAATTGCAATAGGGTCCGGCGGTATCTTCGGTCGTGGGCCGGGACAAAGTATTCAAAAATTCAGCTATCTTCCAGAGCCACAAGGTGACTCTGTCTTCGCTGTTGTCGGAGAGGAATTTGGATTTATTGGGACGTCGATACTTATTTTTCTTTTTATATCTTTTGCAATGCGTGGTTATCGTATCGCATCAAAAACTCCAGATCTATTTGGAAAACTTCTTATTGTTGGATTCATTACACTTATCATTATTCAGTCACTCATGAACATTGCGTCAATTATAGGACTTTTTCCATTAACAGGTGTTCCTCTTGTTTTCGTAAGCCACGGTGGAACTGCGTTGGCCCTTTCGTTGGGCATTACTGCTCTTGTATTGAGCATCTCGAAAACGGCGCAAATGGGACGTTAGGATAATTTTTAGTCCTATTTTATAATGAATATATGAAAATTGTATTAGCAGGTGGTGGCACAGGAGGACATTTTTTCCCTTTGATAGCTATTGCCGAAGAACTCCGAAAGATTGCTGAAATGGAAAAAATTATAGAATTGAAACTATATTATGTTTCAAACGATCCATATGACAAGGTCGCTCTTTTTGAGAATGGAATAACATTCAAGAAAATAAATGCGGGAAAGGTACGCACATACACTTCACTGCTAAATTTTTTTGATAAATTTAAAACGCTCTCTGGTATAGTTTTAGCGCTTTTAGTATTGTATGTCATCTATCCTGATGTCGTTGTGTCAAAGGGAGGTTTTGCAAGTTTTCCAACACTTGTTGCAGCTCGTATTCTTCGAATACCTGTCGTCTTACATGAGTCAGATACGCATCCAGGTCGTGTAAACCTATGGGCAAGCAAATTTGCAAAGCGTATTGGTATAGCATTCCCTGAGGCAGCTGAGTTTTTCCCAAAAGATAGAACAGCGCTTGTTGGTCAACCAATTCGGGGTGACATTTTGGTTCCTGCAAAAGAAGGAGCCTATGAATATCTCAAGCTCAACCCAACAATACCAACCATCGTTATTGTTGGAGGATCTACAGGCGCCGAAACAATCAACGATGTTATCATTGAGACACTTCCACAACTCCTAACGAAATATCAAGTCATACATCAGGTTGGAAAGAAAAATGAAAAGGAGATAACCGCTGCGGCAGATATAGTTCTTGAAAATAGTCCGAATAAAGAACGTTATAAAGTGTTTGGATTTTTCAATCCACTCGCGACGAAAATGTGTGCAGGTGTTGCCAAATTATATATATCGCGTGCTGGCGGAACTTCTATTGGCGAGATTTCGGCATGGGGAATACCATCAATCTTAATACCGCTTCCAGAAGCGGTTGACCATGCTGGGCACCAAAGAACAAATGCATATAGCTATGCCCGACACGGGGGAGCGATAGTTATGGAGCAACCAAATCTCTCCCACACTATTTTATTTGCAGAAATTGATAGAATACTAAGCGATCAAGCTCTTTGGCAAAAAATGTCTACTAGCGCCAAAAGTACAGCAGTGACTGACGCCGCTCGTATAATGGCAAAAGAAGTTTTAGCAATCGGACTTTCGCACGAAAAATAATATGACATCTGAAATCTTAAAAAAGAGTCTGGAAGAAATCATTGAGGGAGATGTAGTATTTGATGATGCTGTCCGCAAAATTGCAAGTCGCGATGCGAGTATTTTCGAAATCATGCCGACATGCGTCGTATATCCAAAGCACGAAAAGGATATTTCTGCGCTCGTAAGATTTGTTAGCGAGAACAAGATAGAAAATCCAGAACTTTCTCTGACAGTACGAAGTGCTGGAACCTGTATGTCGGGTGGGGCTATTAATAATTCAATTATTATCGATGTTACCAAATACATGTACGGCACACTTTCTGTCGAAAAAATAGATGATGGTGGCATAGCAAGAGTTCTGCCAGGAACGTATTACAGGGATTTCGACATTGAAACTAAAAAGCTTGGCTTAGTAATGCCGACATATAGTGCGTCCCGCGATATATGTACTGTGGGTGGAATGGTGGGAAACAATGCTGGTGGCGAAAAGTCTCTTGTATACGGAAAAACAGAAAACTTCGTAACTAGTCTTCGCGTTGTTTTCGATGATGGTAATGTGTACGAGATGAAGCCATTAACGCTCTCTGAACTAAAAGGGAAAGTGTCTGGTGCAGGAAGAGAGGGAAATATTTATAGTGCTCTTTTTGAACTTATCAGTACAAACTACGAGGAAATCATTTCAGCAAAACCGAAAGTTTCAAAAAATTCTGCTGGATATTACTTATGGAATGTCTATGACAAAAGCGCTGGCACGTTTGATCTTTGCGCTCTTATTGTTGGTTCACAAGGAACGCTTGGTATTATTACTGAAATTACTTTTCGTCTTGTCCAACCCAAAAAGTACTCGAGACTCATTGTACTTTTCTTGCGTGATTTGGATATCTTGCCCGATTTAGTAAATAAAATTCTGAAGACACGACCTGAAAGCATGGAGTGTTACGACGACAAAACATTTTTGATTGTATTACGCTACATTTACAGCTTTGCGAAACTTCTGGGAATAAAGAACTTTTTTAGACTTATTTTTAGTTTCGGCCCAGAGACACTCATGACCCTCAGGTATGGGTTTCCGCACTTAATAATGCTAGTGGAATATACCGGTGACTCCGAAGATGCTCTAAATGCACAAGCACTAGAAGCAACAAAAACGCTCGAAGATTTTAGGAAAATTGGAATTCATTTGACAAAAAGCGAATTCGAAGCGAGAAAGTATTGGACCATACGACATCAAGCGTTCAATCTCATCCGTTATCATCTCAAAAAGAAGAAATCTGAGCCGTTTATAGATGATGTCATAGTTACACCAGATAAATTATCTGTATTCTATCCAGCCTTATATAAAATTCTTGACGAACACAAAGACAAAATGACTTTTGCTGTCGGTGGACATTCAGGTGATGGTAATATGCATATTTACACGCTTCTCGATCCAAAGGAGTCAACGAACATGGAGATTATTCTTTCTGTCTCAGACAAAGTATACAACCTTGTCGCCGAGCTCGGTGGTTCCATCACAGCAGAACATAACGACGGCATTATCCGCACGCCATATCTCGAAAAGATGTTCTCGCCGACAATCCTTTCCTATTTTTCACAGACAAAGGAAATTTTTGACCCTAAACACATTTTCAATCCTCGCAAAAAAGTTGGTGGTACAAAGGAAGACATAAAGCGCTACTTCATAAAAGAGTAGAAATCTGCATACAATTACTTCTTTGTCACAAAACGTTGACTTTTGGCGTTATTTCGCATAGAATTTGACAATATGACTACAATAGAAGCTACCAAAAGAGACTCCAGCGCGACACGCGAGACATTACTAGGAAACGGCAAAATACCGGCTGTAATATACGGTTTTAATACCCCATCAACATCATTAGCTATTGGTTTGATAGATTTTAAAAAAGTATGGAAAGAAGCAGGGGAATCTGGAACAATAAGTGTTAGGACTGAGGCAGGCGAGTTTGATGCACTTATCCACGATGTACAGGTTAATCCTGTCACTGATGAGCCTATACACGCCGATTTCTTGGCCATCGACACATCAAAGCCTATTGAGGTAAATATTCCGATTGAATTCATTGGTGAGTCTCCTGCGGTCAAATCTGGCTTGGGTATGCTCGTAAAGGTACTTCACGAAATTCGCGTCGAAGGACTTCCTAAATCGCTTCCACACTCAGTTGAAGCAGATATTTCTAAGCTTGCAACACTCGAGGACCACATAACTTCTGGCGACATTATTCTTCCTGCAAACATTACACTTATCGGCAGGGCGGAAGACTTAGTTGCTCTTATTGAAAAAGAAAAGGAGGAAGAGGTTGTTAACGAGGTTGTTGATTTAAATGCAATCGAAGTTGAGAAGAAAGGCAAGAAAGAGGACGCCGAAGAAGCTCCAGCTTCATAAAGCTATTGAGCACCAAGGCAGCAGGTACTTGATATGAAAATATCTTCAAAACAAATTTATTCCGAAATAAACCGCAAACATATCATAGCGGTTCTTTTCGCATTCATTTTCATGATGACACCCGTACTCACAGTACTTGCGCTAACCGAGCAAGAGCGAGCGGCTTTAGTGGCAGAATTAGTGGTACTCGAAGCGGAAATTTCTGAAAAGGAGAAACTTCTAGCGGGCCAAAAGAAGCAGACGGGTTCGATATCTCGAGATGTTTCAATACTCACTAACCAAATTGCACAAGCAAAATTGAACATCAAGGCAAAAAACCTTCAAATCACTAAACTATCTGAAGAAATTGTAAACAAACAAGATGTCATCGAAACACTCGATCAAAAAATAGAACGTGAGAAAGAATCTCTCGCTCAACTTTTGCGAAAAACCAATGAAATAAACGATACATCATTGATACACATTGTGCTTGGCAAACAGTCACTTTCAGAATTTTACGTCGACCTCGATTCATTCCAATCCATCAAGGAAGACATCAGGCTCTCGGTCGCGGAAATAGAACAAGTTCAAGGAAAGACTACTGAGGAAAAGCAAGCACTTGAGGACAAAAAAAATGCTGAAGTAGACACGAAAGTCTCTCTCGAAGACAGCAAGAAAAAAGTTGAGCTCAACGAACAAGAGAAGAAAAAATTACTGAGTGTAAGCAAAGGAAAGGAAACGGAATACCAAAAAGTGCTAGCTGAAAGACAGAAGAAAGCATCGTCAATACGCGCAGCACTTTTCCAGCTTCGCGACTCTGGCGCAATTCCATTTGGAACTGCATTGACATATGCTGAATCTGCTCAAAAAAAGACTGGCGTCCGTCCAGCAGTAGTTCTGGCAGTACTCGAACAAGAATCAAATTATGGTGCAAACGTTGGTTCATGCTACTTAAAAAATACTGTGACTGGTGCTGGTGTTGGAAAAAATACAGGAACGCCATTTTCTAATGTTATGAAGCCAACACGAGATGTCACACCATTTTTGGCTATTACAAAAAAGCTCAATCTTGATCCCTTTACGACCCCCGTCTCTTGCCCTCTATCATTTGGTTACGGAGGCGCACTCGGTTTGGCGCAGTTTATACCGTCAACATGGGTAATCTTCGAGAACAGAATATCTGTAACTCTCGGAGTCTCTTCTGTAAGTCCGTGGGTACCAGAACACGGGATCATGGCAAGTTCAATGTACCTTGGCGACCTTGGGGCAGGGAAGGGAGGCTATACAGCTGAACTCAATGCAGCTTGCCGTTACTACGGTGGTGGCTCTGGTTGCACCAGCATTACGACTGTCTACGGAACTCAAGTAATGACGCGCGCAGCCCGCATTCAGGCTAATATCGACATTTTACACAGCTTTTAAGTTGTGATATACTCTACAGGCATGAAAAAAGATACACACCCAAGCAATCTCAGAAAAGTCATATTTGAAGACAGTGCCACTGGAGCACAGTATTTGATTTTGTCAACTATTGCTAAAAAGGAAACCGGAAAGTTCAAGGACGATGGAAAGGAGTATCCGCTTTATCGTGTTGAAATCTCGAGTTCGTCACATCCTTTTTATACAGGTAAACGTGACACTATGCTCGATGTCGCCGGACGCGTTGATAAGTTCAAGAAACGTCAAGCTGCTGCAAAGCGTTAACAACTGAAAATTCACAAAGCAAAGCAAACTGGTATGGTTTGCTTTTTGCTTTCCAAATGTATGGAACTCGATAGAACAGAACTAAAAAAAAGTTACAAAACCAGCTTTCTTATAGAATCACTTGAAAAGCTCGAAGCTGAAGAAGCGAGCCTTCTTTTACTTATCGAAAGTGACCCAACAATGAAGGAGCTGGCAGAAGAAGATCTCTCAAATATTCGTATCCAAAAAGAAGGAACACTTTCTGAAATTGAGAAGATTGTAGAAAGTGAGAAGGAGGAGGAGGAATTTCCTAATGAAATCATACTCGAAGTACGCGCAGGAGCAGGAGGGGACGAAGCATCATTATTTGCCTGGGAACTTGCACGCATGTATGAGCGCTACACTGAACGCAAAAAATGGACATGGAAAGTTGTCGACGAGTCAATCAACGATGTTGGTGGTTACAAGGAGGCGTCATTTGAAATCAAAGGGGAAGATGTCTACAAAATGCTTCAGTACGAGACAGGAGTACACAGGGTACAGCGTATCCCTGCCACGGAGAAAAACGGCCGTGTCCACACTTCGACCGCGTCTGTGGCTATACTACCACTTCGCAAAAATTCAAAAATTGATATCCCTCCTGGAGACATCGAAATGGAATACTCGCGCTCAGGTGGCAAAGGTGGACAAAATGTCAACAAAGTTGAAACAGCGGTGCGTCTCATACATATACCGACAGGCATCGATGTTCGCTGTACGTCAGAGAGAAGTCAGCAAAACAACCGTCAAAAAGCGATGATGATCCTCATGTCAAAACTTCAAATGAAGCAAGACGAAGAGGATGCGAAGAAATATTCTGAGACACGCAAGAACCAAATTGGAACAGGGGATAGATCCGAGAAAATCCGCACGTATAACTTTCCGCAAGATCGCATCACTGACCACCGTATCAAACAATCATGGCACAACATTCCACTTTCTATGCTTGGCCAAATAGATAACATGCTAGAAGCATTGAGTCTCGGTACTCTCGGCAATGAAGATGAGGAGAGTTAAGAAATAAAAAAAACATCCCAAACTAGGATGTTTTTTTTATTTATATAACGTGAACTACTTTTTTGACTTCAGTTTTTCCATCAATTGCAATCTTTCTCTTCGTTCCAAACTTGATCTTACCAGGGACAAGCGCGAAAAGAGTGTGGTCCTTACCAGTACCGACGTTCTTGCCGGCCAAAATCTTTGTGCCACGCTGCCTTATGATGATATTGCCAGCTTTTGCTGACTGTCCTTCGTATAACTTAGTACCGAGGTACTTTGGATTTGAATCTTTGAGGTTTTTTGCGGAACCGCCTGCTTTTCGATGTGCCATAATGTTCTAATTCTGCTGCCTTTTCGGCTCGCAAAAAGTATTAATTTCTTCTATAATATGAGAGCTACTATAGCAGAATCTATGAGAAAAATCAAGCTTTGGTGTTTAAGCAATCATTACGACATAGCCATAATAGCCATTATCGTCCTTGTTGGAGCTGGCGCTTTTGGCTTGGGAAGACTCTCGACTCAACAAGAGACCACGACCTCATCAAGTGTCCAAATTGTTGGAAACGTCCTTGAAATGGACGCATATGCTGTACGAGCAGAGGATGAATCAAAAGGGAAGTACGTAGCCTCCCGAAACGGCACGAAATACTATCCCGTTTCATGCTCAAGTGCTAATAGAATCCATGACGAAAACAGGGTATACTTCCAGTCTAGCCAAGAAGCTATTCTTGCAGGTTATGAAGCGTCAAGTTCTTGCAACTAAGTCAAAAATGAACCTCAATCCCAGAAAAAAATTTATTATAGAACTTATTGTAACTCTGATAAGTATTTTTGCAGTTATTATTTCGACTATAAGTATAGTGAGGACACTTAAGGAGGATGACATCGCAAAGACTTTACGAGAGCGATTCAATCAAGTTCTTAGTGGATATTCTCTAACAGATAATTTCTTACCGGGACCTCTTTCCCGTATTGATCCGTCGAAGCAAGAAGAGACAGAGCTGACCCGTGATGAAGTAATAGACCGTACAAACCTTGAGCGAGCTTCAGAAGGATTGCCTGCGCTTACGATGAATGTAGAACTCAGTACGTCCGCAGAAAGAAAAGTAGACGATATGTTTACCAATCAATATTTTGAGCACATGTCTCCAGACGGACAAGATATTAGCGATCTCGCAAAAGAAGCTGACTATGCATATGTCTTCGTTGGAGAAAACCTCGCACTTGGCAACTTTACTGACAGCGCAGATATAGTGACTGCGTGGATGAACAGTCCAGGTCACCGAGCAAACATAATGAATACTCGCTACATCGAGATAGGTGTTTCAGTAAAAAATGGAATATATCAAGGACAAGAAGTTTGGATTGGTGTTCAACATTTTGGTGAACCACTTTCGGTGTGCGGATCCATCGATAGTAGACTGAAGGCAACTATCGATGCAGAAAAAGGAGATCTTGTGACCAAAGAAGCAAACATCATCGCTGACAAAGAGGTGATAGAATCCATGGACGACAATGAGCCGGGCTACGAATCAAGAATTGATTCCTACAATCAGGAAGTTTCTGACTACAACCTACTTGCTGACAAACTAAAAAACAGCATTACGACATATAATGCGCAAGTCAATTCATTTAACACTTGTGTACAAAGTGGTCACTAGGGGATAAGTGCCAAACAACCTTCATTGCTAAAGCTCTTTATTGTGACATAGTCGCACAATATATCTTTTACGTCTATTAATTGCTTTAATTTGCAAGAGCCAGTCCAGTACTACTACACCTGACAAATATTTTCTGACTTTCTATTTATACATACTTGGAGTTGTTCTCGGCATATACATTAGAGGATCCAGATATGCGTTGATGGCAGCACGCGGTTGTGTGAGAGTTTTTCCAGCACAAGAAAGCGATGGTAGTGGAGTCACAGCAACTGCATCAGAGACATAAAGGCTTATATGGAGGTGCGGAGCCGTGGAGTGACCACTGTTGCCACTGTACGCAACGATGTCTCCCCTGTTTACTCTCTGTCCGTTTACTGCTTTCACAAGAGATAAGTGTCCATACGTTGATGCTAAATTATTGTCATAACGGATAAGCACCCACTTACCAAAGGATGCACCTTTGCATGAGAGGTCCGTATCTCCCACTCCACCAACAGTTCCTGTAGCCATGGCATAAACGGGTGTTCCAAGCGCGGCCCTGAAGTCTGTTCCTGAGTGTGAACCCGATGCGTAGAGTCTTATAGAATCAACAGTTTTTCCGAATTGTTGTGTAATAAGAATCGCATCAAGTGGCCATGAAAGTGGCGCAGAACCGATTTGTGGCAAAGAATTGGGGTCGAGATGGTACTTGAGTTGTTCCTCATACGAGCGAAGTTCTGCTTCAAACGCAAGGACAAGTGCTTTGCGGCTAGCAACAAGCTTGGCATATGCACCCTCTTGATTTTTGGTTGAAGTCAAAAGATCATTTTTCTCTTTGACACTCTGATCAACTATTTTTTTTTGATCATCGAGCGATGTTCGGAGGACGACGAGTTCTTGTCTTTTTTCAGTAACAGATGTCTGCTCATTTATAAGGATTGTTTTTGCTTTTGAAAGTTCTTTTACATCATTTCTTATAGCGTCTTGAAATGACCTCACTCCATCGACAGTCGTCCATGCGTCTGTAAAAGATTCTTCAGTCAAAAGCATCTCGAGGATTGTTGTCTCGCTCGATTCGTTGAGTCGTCTGATGTTCTCTGCAATCAACTCACCACGATGAGTGATCGTAACTTCTTTGCTTTTGATTTCACCGCCAAGACTGACAATATCTTCTTCGGCCTGTTTTATCTTGGCCTCTATCAGCTTGATATTCGTTAACAACTTTTTCTTATTGGTATCAAGTTCCTTGACTTGATTTGCAAGAGTATTGGATTGTTTTCCTAGAGTGTTGAGCTCGATTTGATATGTCGCAATTTCCTGATTGAGTCTTTCAATCTCTGCGCCATGGGAACTAATTTGCGACTGTAGATTCTCTGCAACGTTCTCTGCGGAAGCTGTAAGCATACCAAAAGAGACGGCAAAAATGCCTATGAAAAGAAAAATCGTTATGAAACTTTTAGAGTGAATCTTTTGCATGAATAAGTCGTAACAATGTTATTTGCTTTCCGACAGCAGTCGCTATAGAGAACGGATCTGGCGACGAAAGACGTCCTGAAAGTGCAATGCGCATAGGTGCTAGGACCTCTCCCTTGCCGTTTTCCGTTGCGTAGCCCCAGAGAGCATTTTTTATACCTTCAGCGGTCCACTTCTCTTCTGAGAGTATCTCGAGCATTTTGGCTAATGTATCAAGATGACCTTTTGTGATATCACTTGTGCTCTTCTTGGGAATAAGTATTGCGGGATCGTATTGTGGTGTATTAAAAAAGAAGTCGAATTCCCCACTTTCAAAAACATTTTTTATGTCTCCAAATTTTGCAATTCGTTCTCGTAAGACTTCAAATATTTGTGTACTAATTCGTGTTGAATTCATTCTTTCCTTGAAATCTTCGGGCACAAACATTCTAGCATTTGATTCAAATTCCAGAGGAGTAAGAAGTTTCATATGCTCTTTGTTTACCCAGTCGAGTTTTTCATCATTCAACTTTGCCCCACTGTGACCAATACGTTCAAGGGAAAATGATGTAATGAGTTCGCTCGGAGCCATAATTTCTCTTTCATCTCCCGGATTCCATCCGAGATATGCGAGGAAATTCATCATCGCTTCTGGCAAATAGCCTTCGTCTCTGTATGCGAGCATATCTTTTGCTCCATCTCTCTTGCCGAGCTTCTTTTTGCCATCTTCTGCCATGATGGGTGGCAATGTAGCAAATGTCGGCCATGGGATATCTAGTGCATCGTAAAGCGATAAAAATTTGGGTGTTGACGAAATAAATTCCTGCCCACGCATAACATGTGTGACTCCCATGAGCACATCATCTATAATGTGAGCAAAATTATATGTTGGATACCCATCTCCTTTGATCAAAACGAAATCATCAAGCGCTTCAGGTCCGGCTGAGAGATCGCCATAGACTACATCATGCCATTCATAGCGTTTTACAGTAGGAACCTTGAAGCGAAGTGGTCTTTTTCCGTCCCACGATTCGAAAGTTTCTGGCCTGTGCTCACGAAACAAAAATGGACGCTTTTCTTCGTCTGCTGTTTTTCGAAATGCCTCCAACTCCTCTTCGCTATATGGATCGGGATAAGCAAAACCTTTTTCCAATAATATTGTCGCGTACTTCACATACGTTTCTATTCGCATAGATTGCTTGTACGGAGCGCTCGGTCCTCCTATATCTACTCCTTCATCCCAGTCGAGACCTAGCCATTTCAAAGATTCAATAATATGCTCGGCCGAACCTTCTACTTCGCGCACTTTGTCAGTATCTTCAATACGAAGAATGAATGTTCCTTTGTTTTTACGTGCAAAAAGCCACGCATAGAGAGCTGTGCGTACATTGCCCACATGCATAAATCCTGTCGGGCTCGGAGCAAAGCGTGTTACTATTTTTCTATTATCACTTTCCATCGGTCAATCGACAAAATATTTTTAACTTTTCTTCAACCACTTTTTCAACTGCATCAATTCCCGGCTCCAAGAATCTATACGGTGCGACTTCGTCAGGATTATCTTTGAATGATTGCTTCAATCCATCACGGTACGCGACGCGAATTTCTGTGTTTATATGGACGATATCGATACCAGCTTTTATACATTCTGTAAAATCCCCACTCATTGTTCCTGATCCACCATGGAGCACCAACGGGATTTTGCATGCATCACGGATTGCCATTACTCTCTCTGGGTGTAATCTAGGATTTCCGCTTTTGACCATGCCGTGGATGTTACCAATAGACGGGGCAAGCAAATCAATACCAGTTCTTTCAACAAACATCTTCGCCTCTTCTGGTGTTGTCATAGTATCTTCGCTGACACCGTCGGGAATCTTATCTAACATTTTTGATGATGTACCAATAAATCCGAGTTCACCTTCCACAAGAATATCCCTGCCTGTTGCTTTCGAAACCTCTCGTGCGTAGTCTACACATTTTTTTGTCAGAGCTATATTTTCCTCCATCGGCAATTTGACTGCATCGATTATGACAGCATCAAATCCCGCATCTATCGCTTTCTTGACGCTCTCAAATGAATAGTGATGGTCTGCGTTGAGGAAGATCGGATAATCATATGTCTCACGTAGACTTGTTACCAATGCTCGTGCTTCATCCGTACCTATAAAATTTTCCTCACCTTCAGAAACTCCAATAATGACTGGCACGTCAAGCTTTTTTGCAGCAGAAAATATACCCATCAAAATATCTGAATTTGATATGTTAAAATGCCCAATAGCTATCCCCTTCTCATCAGCCTCTAAAATATACTCTCGAAGCGTTTTCATAGCCCAATTATATCACATTGTGATATAATTTCTGCATATGGAAAATAAGGATAAAATCGACTTTTTAGCTGTAGGCGACATCGTCACGGAGCCATTTATTCGTATAAAAGACGCTTCTGTTCATTGCAAGCTTAATCATGATGCCTGCGAGCTCTGCCTTCGTTTTGGAGACAAAGTGCCTTATGAAAGCGCAGAAATCATCCGTGCGGTCGGCAATAGTGCAAATGCGGCAGTTTGTGCAGCGCGCCTCGGCGTCACATCACATCTGATGGCATACATGGGTGAGGACGATATTGCAAAGGGTAATTTGGAGGAACTGCTTCACAACAATGTTGGTACAAACTTTATTCAAAAAGTCCCCGGATTCAAATCCAATTATCACTATGTGATTTGGTACGATGTTGAGCGAACAATACTAGTAAATCATATTTTTTACCCGTATTCATTTCCCGAAAACATCTCCGCTCCAAAGTGGATGTATCTTTCGTCACTAGCGTCCAACTCAGAACAATACCACCATGAAATTTCACGATATCTGGTGAAGAATCCAGATGTGAAATTGGCTTTTCAGCCAGGAACTTTCCAAATGAAGCTTGGTATTGATGTCTTGAAAGATATTTATCAACATACTGAAGTCTTCTTTTGCAATGTTGAAGAAGCTCAGCGCATACTCTCCATTGAAAGCCATGAGCCAAGAATTTTGATGGACAAACTTCGAGACCTTGGACCAAAGAAAGTTGTAGTGACTGACGGCATCGATGGCGCATATGCATTTGATGGCGAGAATTATTGGTTTATGCAGGTGTACCCACACGATCCATATGAACGTACAGGCGCAGGTGACGCATTCTGCTCGACCATCACATCATGTCTAATGAAGGGCAAATCTATGGAAGAAGCACTTCTTTGGGCGCCGATCAATGCCATGTCAGTGACACAGCATGTTGGTGCACAAAAGGGACTTCTTACAGAGGCGCAAATAATGGAATTTTTGGAGAAAGCTCCAATAGATTACAAACCAGTTCCACTATTATAATTATGCCACTAGATCAAATAAATTCAGATCAATTCAAAAATCGCTACAACCCTGAGATCACTCCTGTTATTGTTACAGCAAGCAAGGTCAGCAACGATGAATTATTTCGATTTAGCAATTACATTACCTCAATCAAAGAGAGTAGTCCTGATATGAGCTCATCGATGACTGAAATATATTTGGAGTATTCAAAAATAACAAAAGAAATTGAAGAAAAGGGTCTGAGTCCTTACAGAGAAACTGCTTTGAAAACGTATTCCGAGATGATCAGAGATCATCTTGCAAAAATCAACACAAACGCAATTCACTAGGTTATTTTCTATATAATAATACGCACGAGTGCAACAACTGCGATAAGCGCATAAATAATATTGAGTGTAGCGTTCGGGTATGCACTATTTTTGTAAGCATTGAACATGAGTCCGAGCGCGCCGGTCAAAATGACGACTTGATAAAACACAGATTGGCCTGTGACGTAGCTGAAACTTATCAAAAAAAATGCAACGAGGATGGCAATTGCTCCATACCAGCCTGCGATTTCAAAAAATTTCATTTTCATCGATTGATAACTCGCATCACTGCCTCCTTGATTGCCTCACGCCCCATGCCGTAGTGCTCTATCAATTCATCTGGTGTTCCTGACTGACCAAATTTGTCATCAACTCCGACAAATTCTATCGGCACGGGGAATTCTTGTGCCAACACTTCCGCAACGGCACTACCCATGCCCCCGATTTTCTGGTGTTCTTCGACAGTAACTATATGCTTTGTTTCTTTGGCAAGTGCAATGATTGCGTCTTTGTCGAGCGGTTTGATTGTCGCGAGATTGAGAACTTTGCATCGTATTCCTTTTTTTTCTAAATCTCGAGCAGCTAGCATGGTATTTCTCACCAGTGCTCCTGTGGCAACGATGCCCACATTTGCAATACCGTCTGGCGAGTAAAAGACTTGCGCCTTCCCTATTTCAAATGGTGTCTCATCTGTTGTGATGATGCCAGTTTTTTCGCGCGCAAGACGCAAGTACGCAGGTTTGCCGAGCTTTGCAAGTGCACGCGTGGCTTTCCTTGCTTCTATTGCATCACATGGAGAAATCACCATCATGTTTGGCATGACGCGCATGAGGGCTATATCTTCGATTGCTTGATGTGTACCACCATCTGGGCCGACAGAGATACCTGCATGACTCCCAACGATGATGACAGGACGGTCATTGTAAGCAATAGTCGTCCTGATCTGCTCCCAGTTTCGTCCGGGAGAAAACATCGCATAGCTCGAGCAAAACGGAATCTTCCCCATCGCAGCCATTCCTGATGACACTGTTACGAGATTTTGCTCTGCAACACCTATTTCGATGTAGCGTTCAGGATATTTCTTCGCGAAGCTTTCCATTTTGGTACTCTCTGTGAGATCTGCACAGAGTGCAACTACTCTTTCATCGCTTTCACCAAGCATTACCAAGCCATCACCAAATCCTTCGCGAATTGGAATTTGCTTCACGTCGTCGTTCCATACTTTTGGATTGAGTTTTAGTTTAGGATTTAGCATTTTGATATGGTAGTGCCTATATTTTTATTGGTGCTCACTCTTTATCTTTCCCCCTAACGTCCGCAGTTCCTTGAGTGCAACTTCTCCTTGCTTGTCTTTCGGAATCTTATCCTCTGGTCCTTTGCCGGGAGGATTGCCATGCCACCGGAAGTCGCGTTCGAATTCCTTCACGCCTTTGCCCGGGATTGTGCGAGCGATGATCACAGATGGTTTTTCATAGACCGCCCTTGCGCGATTGACTGCATCGATTATTTCTACGATATTGTGTCCATCGATTTCTTGTACATGCCAGTTGAATGCTTCCCATTTGTCGATAAGTGGCTCGAGTGGCATGATGTCTTCAGTATTTCCGTCTATCTGGATGTTGTTGCGATCAACAATAGCGATCAGATTGCGAAGTCTCTCCTTACCAGCAAGCATCATTCCCTCCCATGTATTGCCTTCATCGTGCTCGCCGTCAGACATGAGACAAAATATCATCCTCTCCCCGTCTTTCTTATCAATCCTATCTGCAAGTGCCATTCCTACTGCTTGCGAAAGCCCTGACCCGAGTGGTCCAGAAGAATTTTCAACCATCGGTAAATACTCTCGATGTGGATGTCCTTGAAGTCGAGAACCAAATTTACGAAGAGTTTTGAGTTCTTCAACTGGAAAATATCCTGCATGCGCCATGGTTGCATAAAGAACTGGACAAATGTGTCCGTTTGAAAGTACGAGTCGGTCCCGCTCTGCCCAATCAGGCTTTTTGGGATCGTGTTTGAGAATATGAAAATAAAGTGTTGCTAAAATATCGCTCATGCCAAGAGGTCCTGCTGTGTGACCAGACCCCGCGGCCATAAGCATTTCAATGATTGAAACACGAATATCGTTTGCCTTGAGTTCGATCTCTCCTACTTTTTCCTCAGTGATACTCATAGATATAGTATAGCAGAAAAGAAACGATTAAAGACTTTCGAGGTGCCGGATTTCGCTAGGGATGTCTGTCGCTTTCCAAATCCCTGATCCAGCAATCAATCGTGTCGCCCCTGCCTCACGAAGCTTTGTCACAGTGCCCTCATTGACGCCTCCGTCTACAGACATGACAAGGTCAGGATATTTTGCTCGGAGTGATGTGATTTGTTCAAGGACGGCATCATCGAATTCTTCACCCTGCTTCCCTATTTCCTTGATTCCCATAAGTTGGACAAAATCGACATGTGAAATAAGCGGATCAAGCTTCTCGACAGATGTCGTTTGCCTTATAGCAACTCCTATTTCTACATTTTCACGGACAAACAAATCAATACCTTCGAGGAATTCTAGAAACTCTCCTTCATCTCCCTCTGCTTCAAGATGAAAGACGATGCGCGACGCGCCAAGTTTTATAAATGTATCAAAAGATTTGTGTGCTTCGTTCACCATCAAATCAAACTCAAAATTGAAGCGGTCCCAGTACGGCAATCCTTCATCTTCGTTCATGATCTGTTCAAACACATAGTCATCTGAATGATTGAACGGCCATGTCTTCGACTGCACATAGATGCCATCGCAAAAATCTAGTTGCACATATGATACGAGATCCATAAGCTCCGTGAGCTTCTCACGGATTTCCTGTACGTCTTCTGGCAAGATTGCGGGAATTATTTCCATACTTATTTTTGTTCGTTTAGTATCGTTAATATATCATATCCCTGCGTAATTCTTTCTTGAGAATCAATACCAAAGGAAATTAAGTGACCAAGCAATTCACTCTCCACATCTTCAGCCGTTTCATTTTCGCCAGCCATCTTTTCTATTTCAATAAAGCTTCCAAGACCTTCGATTTGGTCAAAACAAATCTCATAATCTTTCCACTTTGCTTTTCGCCTAGTCTTCTCTGTATAGACGGCCTTTTTGAAACCAAGCTCCTCCAGCATTCCTTCACACGCCTCCTTGCTATCAACTATAAGCTCATGCTCAACTTTGTCCAAACTATCTTCTTTGTGCAATCTATTACTCTTAGGACGTTTATAGGTGAAGTGGATGCTTCCATCATCACTTTCACGAATACGCATAAAACAGCGATTTGATAGAAATGTTTCGAGATTGCCTGTGTTTTCTACATAGACAGTATCTTTTTGAACCACCGGACTTCCGAGCTCACAGCCTGCATTTTTGAGTGCCGACAAAAGAGTCTCTTCGTTTTTGACTTTTGCTTTGACTTCTATTTCACGCATATTAGTTGAGGTGAATATCTTTACTGCCACCAGAAAAGTCGGGCATGCTTGCGCTGTCTATTTGTGTTGCAATGATATCTTTCTTTCGCGATATGTCTCGCGTATCTCTGATTTCATTTTGAATTTTTCTTATAACACCCATCATGACATCTCTTGTAACATCGGCATTCAAAACAATGTTGTACAGCTCTTCACTGATTTTATTATAAAACTTTCTTTGTTCCACGAGGACGTTCATACCATTTTTCAATTCAGAACGAACATTCTCTTCTTTCGTGTCGTCAATATCTTTTGATAGATTCTCGATTTGCATGTTATAAGTTGTGACATGTGATGAAGAAATGTTAAGTACTATGTCATAGACTGCCTGTGTATCTTCTTTTCTCTGAATGACCTCAGAGAAGTCATCCAATACATCACATTTCCACTTAAATGTATTTTCCGCATCAACAAGATGATCATCAACATGCTCGAAGTAGTTACTCCGTGAAATGAGTTTGCTCAAAGCTATATTTTTACCTTTTTCTTCGCCGTATGATTCTTGCATATTAGTATTTTGCTATTCTTCTTATGTGTCTTTCTTCCTCTGAAAATGATGTCTCAAGGAAAACGCGAACTGCATTCATTGCTTCTTCATCGCTTATAAATCGTGCCCCAAGCGAGAGAATATTTGCATTGTCGTGCGCACGTCCAAGCCTCACGATTTCATATTCATCATCGCTCGTTGCGCCGGTGATATCGATTGCCTGCTTTGGGAGGACCGGACCGTAAAAGACAATCGCTCGAGCACCTATAACTCTGTTGCATGCTATTGCCTCACCTTCGCCGTTGCCTCCAATCACGATTCCTATTGATCCGTCTTCTGCGACGACAGACTCTGCAACTGGCACGACAAAATCTGGGTAGTCGTCATCTGGATTGTACGATGTTGCTCCCTTGTCTACGCATTCATCTCCACGTTCAGTCAAAAAGACCTTTAGCTTCTCTTTGAGTTCAAATCCAGTATGATCACTTCCTATGTATATTTTCATGCTGCAACGTCGCTATCATCTAACAAATCTGTTTCATCATACAAAGGTCCCGTACTCAATAGTCTCTGCTGATTAGCCGGTGACGCGCCACCAATAGAGGTCATAACAACATTGCCATATGTGTCATATTTCACTTCAAGAGTGTACTCTATTCCCGCCTTTTGCTTCCGAATAAAAACCGTCCGGAATTTGTTGCCATCTTCATCGACACTGTAGACTGGTGCTGATCTTTTATTTAATTCTGGAATAGGGTTTTCTGTGCTGTTCATACTAATTTACTCTTCTAAAACAGTAACATAATATCCGTGTACAGGGAAATCGGTTGCTTGCTTGCCTTCCGCCCAACACAACATCTGTCAAAACTGGCTCTTGATATCCAGCATCTGGATGAGGCGATCTGGTTTCTGTAACAACATCGTTAAAGAATCGGAGGTTGTCTCCTGCTCCTGCTTTTTCTATTTCAGAACTCCAGAATTGAATTCCCCTCCATATAAAGTTTTCATTCGACATGTATAGTCACCATTCAATTGTAATGTATTTTTATACTATTTCAAATTTATATCCCAACCCAATTTTTCTTTAATTCGCTCTACTAAATCCTTTTTGAATTCGGTAACAAAATCCGGTCCATAATACGTTAATTGCTCACTTTTCACTACAATCTTATTGATTCTTTCAATTTCGTCTGGCGAGTTGTTCAGGTTTTCTTCAATAGAATTATTAATGCCTTCTTCCAGAATTTCCTTGGTCAACAAACCCGAATCTATAAAAAGTTTCCAAGTATCGAAGGTACGATCATAAGAAAGCTCCTTTTCAATCCGCCTAACACCACCTTCAACAGTTTGTCTAATATGTTTCCGTAGATAACTATTTAAATCAAAAGGTGTTTGCTGTATACCGTACTTTTGGACAAAAAGTCTTAAACTCCCTTCATCTCCGTTCCCTAGACTCAACAGAGCTTGGGCAAGGTCCCCTGGTATGCTATTTTTTTGTGGCAGTTGTTCGTTACTCATACTTATTTTATTGTCTTCCCCGTCTTTATCACATGCTCGACTAAAGTATAAGTATACCCCATTCATTGCTGAAGTATGTCAGCTGATTCGACGTTTTCATGCACTTATTATATCACTTTCTCGAGTATAAAATCTCGCTGGCTCACCTTATGTACATGATGCCAAGACAGGTTTTATACAGCAATGATACTTGCTTTTCTATTTTTTAGTAAGCGCATGCATCGCGTCACTTTGTTTCCTCCGTCTCTATTAGATTTTTCTTATATTGTCTGGTATTTTGATATCTGGATATACTTTTTTAATAGCTGTAAATATGTTTTCAATTTGAACAAGTCTTTCTGAAATTATTTCAGGCATTGAATGGTGATCCTTTAAATGAATTTTGTAGTCTCTCTCAAAACTGCACAGCGTGTTTACATCATTTTGTATGCTCTCTTTAGATGTATCATCGAGAATAAAACTTGAATGGTGAATATTCCAATAAAATGTTGTGAAATCAGTCCCGTTTTCAACATTTTTTATATCATCATCGTCTTTGTCTGCATACTTGATAAATAGACCAAAAAAAAGACTATTGAGTTTTTCTAATGTATAACTAGGTCTCGCTATATATGTATCTTTATTGTTTTGCATTCTATTGTTACAAATTGATTAGTAATATTCTTACTTGTCTTAATAGTTAATCTAGCTTTAAAAGGATAAAGAATTGCTTCCGCCGTTATAAATGCACTTTTGTCTGCAATTTCGTAATCAACAAAATCTTCACTAAAATAAGTCTTAAGTTATTCTTTAAACATATAGCCAACATGATCACTTCCTAAATACATTTTTATAAAATTATTTCAAATTTTTTATTGCTGATATTAATTCTTTGATTGAATTTATCTTAAAATCACCTAATTCTTCTTTTTTTTGATTATTCTCTCCATAAGCCCGATGTTGATGTAATACTCCATCAATAAAACTAAAATTCGCATATTCTTTTAAGTATTCTAAAATATCTCCATTGGTTAATTTCAAATTTTCTTCAATATCAAAATAACTATCTGTTTGATTCACAACAAACAGTGGTGTTGGTAAATCCTGTAATTTTAAAGCATTTTCTGGATAAGTTTTAGGACTATCTCCAAATGTTTCATGACTAAATTCTCGATAAGCTAATTTAAGTAGTTTATTATTATTTTCTTCCGAAGCAACGGTGAATAGTGACGAGCCGTCACCAGTAAAACCTTTTTCTCCAAAACGCGCTAAAACAGCTCCGTGTTCTAAAAAATTATAACCCTTATTCATTAATTCTGTTTTAAGTTCAGAGTATTTTTCTCCTTCTAAAAAACATGAATGTAATAATCCTTCTTGAGTTTTATTTGTATCGGTAATACTATTTTTTTCCAAATTTATATTTTTCATAATTTTACTTATTTTATTGTCTTCCCCGTCTTTATCACATGCTCGACTAAAGTATAAGTATACCCATACTCATTATCATACCAGCCCATCACTTTTACCAAATTCCCGCCGACAACGCGAGTCAGCGCAAGGTCTGCGATAGAAGCATGAGAATTGCCAAGTATGTCGCTTGAGACGAGAGGCTCTGTTGTGACAGCAAAAATCTTCTCCCATCTCGGATCCGTCGATGCTTCTGTGAGAATTTGATTCACTTCTTCGGCAGAAGTATCTCTCTTTGCTATGAAACTAATGTCCACGATAGATCCAGCAGGCACGGGCACGCGGACAGAAATACCGTCAAATTTATTTTCCAACTCAGGAAATGCTTTTGTCACAGCGATCGCTGCGCCAGTAGAAGACGGCACGATATTTTGTGCGGCAGCGCGCCCTTCGCGTAAATCTTTTTTGCTTGGACCATCAACCAATGACTGTGATGCTGTATATCCATGGACAGTATTAAGAATTGCTTTTTCGATACCGATCTTTTCATGCAAAATTGCAATGAGCGGTGACGCAGCATTCGTCGTGCATGAAGCATTTGATGTGATATCGCATGTTCCAAATTTCTCTTCGTTGACCCCAAGAAGTATCGTCTCGCCCTGGACAGAGCCATCACCTTTTGAAGGAGCAGAGATCACAACCTTGCGCGCACCTTGGTCGAGATGAAATTTTGCACTTTCAAATGTTGTGAAAAGACCGGTAGATTCGACGACAACGTCAATACCGAGCTCCTTCCATGGAAGCTTTGTAGTGTCCCTCTCTTGAATGAAAAGTACTTTCTTGCCATCAACAATGATATGAGTCCCGTCGTGCGTGATCTCATGTCCCCATGTGCGGTAGACAGTGTCGTATTTCAGGAGGTACGCTAGCGAATCGATCGTTCCCAAATCATTGACTGCGACTATTTCTATATCCTCCCTCTCCCATGCAATTTTGAGAAATGCTCGACCTATACGACCAAAGCCGTTTATAGCTATTTTTGTTATTTTCATATATCTAGTATACCACTACTATTACAAAGCAAAAACCAGCCTTTGAGCTGGTTTTTGCTTTGAATTTTCCTTATCTTTGCATCATATTGATGCAACAGATTGTGCTTCAATAACAATTTTGTCCTTATCGTAGAAAATTGTATTCTCATATGTATCCACTTCCACACCATTGATACTAACACGTACCTGCCCCGCAGTATCTGCTGCGAAGTCTGCGACATGCATACTGTCAAAAGGTTTATCCCATACTGCAAAGAAATCTCCAAGAGTGAAATCCTTTTGTACAGGTGATTCTACGTGGATAATAGGAAGGTCAGTGTGTGTATGGATTGAATTCATACATGTCGAGGTAATACCAATATCCTCAGGTAAAATAATCTCTTCTCCATCAACAACGATTTTGAGTTCTGGATGTATATGGAATTCTGTTGCCATGTCTGTGGTACAAAGTAATGCAGCTTCTCTGCTCGTCATCACTTCATAGCTTTTTACCTTAGTTTCTTCTTTTTTACTTGTAAGAAAAATGATTCCAAAAACCAAAACGACGCTAATTCCTAAAACGATTAAAAGATTTTTCATACGTATTTTATAAACTATTTATAATCATTAGTAATGCCATGAATATCATCAAAATATTTTCACCAACCGTCACCCACGAAAGTGGTAACGCAAATGCTGTCCCAACACAGGCACACTCAATCTTCTCTCCTCGCCTGAGTACTTTAATTATGCCATATGTTTGTATCCCAAGAATGATGATAGTCACCACACTCACTACGAAGGCTCCTTTCTGCATATGGAGAATGATTCCGAGAAGTAAAAATAGGAAAGGATAGATTTGCGCATAGACCTCAAATCTCTTTGCAATGGGATCGTACTTCTTGAGTACTACTTGAAATGATTTGTAGGTATAAAGCTCAAGTGCCCCAAAAACAAGGAAGAATCCAGCCATAAAATCATTCATTAGCACCTCCCATCCATTACCAGGCCGAACAGAAATCCGCAGAAGCATGTATATAAGTATCACAAACAATACAACAAAAAGAACCTTATATGTTTTAAAGAAATTCTTTTTGGTCACTTCTCCGATTCTTGTTGCTCCTTTCGGTGCATGATGTTCACAATAATGGTGGACAAGTCCTCCCGCATCAACCGTCAGATGAGTCGCGTCCATTGAGCATTTTTCACATTTTATAGTCATAACAAAGTTTGTCTATTTATATTTGTAACGATCTTACTGTAGAGCATCTTTTATGAGTTTGAGTGCAACTTGTGGATTGGCCGATCCCTTCGTCTCTTTCATTACTTGTCCAACCAAACCTTGCAATGCGGCTTCCTTGCCAGCCTTATAATCTGCAACAATCTTTTCGTTTAATGTAATAATCGTTTGAACAACAAGTTTCAATCCTTCCAAATCGTTGCTTTGCATCATTCCTTTTTCATTTGCTATCGCTTCTGGATCTTTATCATTTTCCGCTATCAAAAGTAGTATGTCCTTTGTTGCTCGTGAAGAGAGTTTCGACTCTTTGAACATCTTGATAAGTTTTGCGAAAGTTTCTGGACTCGGAAACGTCAGCGTCTCGTCCTTTGCCATCAATCCCAAGAGGTCAGATGTTATGAAATTTGAAGCAGTTGCTACATACTCCTCTTCTTGACCGAGTAGTTTTGCAACATTCTCAAAGAACTCGCCAAGAATTGTGTCGCTGACATAGCTATCAATATCCTCATCCTTAATTCCAAAATCCTTTTTGTACCTTTCCCTTTTCGCTTTCGGAAGCTCGGGAAGATTTCTGTGTAGCTCTCCAATATCAAACATCTCATGCAGTTTGAATTTGGGAATATCAGGATCTGGAAAATATCTATAATCTTCGGCATTTTCCTTTGTTCGTTGAGAATATGTATTCATTTTCATTTCATCCCAACCACGTGTCTCCTGCACAATCTCGTTCTCTCTTCCCTCTTCAAACAAACCCTTCATTCTGTTTAACTCAAAAATCATTGCACGTTCAACGCTTTTGAACGAATTGAGGTTTTTGACTTCAACGCGATTTTTGTTGAGAACATCTTTCTCTGGAGAAATAGATATATTTGCTTCAACACGGAACTCTCCCTTGTCCATATTTGCTTCTGACACGCCTAGATATATGTACAAAAGCTGGAGCTCTTTGGCAAAGACAGATGCGGCCTTTGCTGCTTCCTCTGGCGTATCAAACGTATGTGGTTCTGTGACAAGCTCCATAAGTGGCACACCTGCGCGGTTGAAATCAACGACAGAGTAGTCGCCTTTGTCATGCTTTGAAGTCCCCGTATCCTCTTCGAGATGAACTCGTGTGACTTTCATACCAGCAAGCTCTCCACCAGAGACAATCGGATGCTTGTACTGACTGATTTGATAGCCCTTTGGGATATCAGGGTAAAAATAATTCTTACGGTCGAATTCACTGAAGTTTGCAATCTCACCTCCAAGAGCAAGCCCGACCTTGATGACGTCTTCTATCGCTTTTTTGTTGGGTACTGGCAGACTTCCCGGATGCGCGAGGCATGTTGGGCAGACATTTTTGTTCGGTTCTATTTCGTCTGGATCATTCTTGCATGAACAAAACATCTTACTTGCAGTTTTCAATTCAGCATGCACTTCGAGTCCGACAGTTGAATAGTATTTCTTCTCCATACTATTACTTCTTTTTCAAGAGTTTTATAATCTCGTCAGCAAGCATCTTCACAGACTTTTCATCAAAAAGCGAAATGGTAAAAACTGGCTTTTTCAATTTCTTGAATTCTTTGATTCTTGCTTCTAGTTCTTTACTATCAGAAAATACGTCTGTTTTTGTCAGGACAATCACTTCATCCTTTTCTGCAAGCCCGTGCCCGTAACTTTCTAGTTCCGCACGGATATCTTTGTACGCTTTCATCATCCCATCAGAGCTAGCAGACTTTTTGGAAGTCTCCCCTTTTTTTGTAAGAATCTTATTCACTCCGAGCTCACACGATACTAGATGAGCAAGGATACGTGTGTGAGTGATATGGCGAAGAAATTTGGTTCCCAAGCCTTTCCCTTCACTTGCTCCTTCGATTAATCCGGGAATATCTGCGAGTATGTACCCATGGAAATCACCTAGGTTGGGATCGAGTGTCGTGAAAGCGTACTCACCTATTTTTGCTTTGGCATTTGTGAGCGAATTGAGAAGCGATGACTTACCCGCATTTGGAAGTCCTACAAATCCAATGTCTGCAAAGAGCGACAATTCAATGAAAAATTCTGCACGTTCACCGCTTTTGCCTGGCGTCGCTTTGAGGGGTGTCGTATTGAGAGAACTTTTGAAGTGCTCATTTCCCAAACCTCCGTGACCACCATAAAGAACGAGGACTTGTTCTCCCTCTTGTGTGAGTTCCCACTTCATTCCATTCTCAACATTGGTGACAACAGAACCGATAGGAATATCAAGGATTATATCTTTGCCGTTTGCGCCATGACGCTTTGCTTCTCCACCATCATCTCCGCGCCCAGCTTCGTGCACTATCGCTCTTTTGTAACGTGCTAATGCGAATGGGTCGCGGATAGCACGGAGGTACACGTCGCCTCCTTTTCCACCGTCTCCACCCGCAGGACCGCCTTTGGGAATGAACTTTTCTTGACGCCAACGGACAACACCGTCACCACCGTGTCCTGCTTTTGCTTTGATAGTAATTTCATCGATGAGTTGCATAATTTTATTTATTAAGCGCAATCTGCGCGAGTTCTAATGCTCCTTGGCGTGAATTTGCTACGACAAGGAATAGTCCATTGTGACAGAAAATTGCATCATCAACACCGCTGATATTTGCTAATTCGCTATCTCGCAATCCCGCCCACTCTTTTGGTAAATCTTTTCTATTTTCAAATCCAAATACTGTTTTTCTTACTGTCTCAACCTTCCATGAACCATTCGCTCGAGGTGCGACAACAAATAGTGGCTCAGGGAAATTCGGAAGCACTTGTTCAAACGGATACAAGCGATCAAAGATAATGAGACGTTTGTCTTCTGCGTTCATATAAGCTTCTTCAATAAATCTCCTTGCCTCCTGTGCATCAGAAATAACTTTTATTTCGCGAAGAATGTGACGCTTTGCCAATTCGACGAGAGATATAAACATTTCATCATACATAGTATGGTCCTCCTTCCACGTCGGCCGGTACGCATAGAGAAAATCCTGAAGAAAGTACGGCGACACCGCGCCATTTTGTTCGACAAGATCCATACCATTGTCATCAGCATCAATCGGTTGAATCAATTTTTCATCGAGAATGCGCGCAATATCGGAACTTTCCGCGAGCATTTCCCCGTATGCCTTCCAGACGAGTCCGCATCCAGCATACAAAATACCGTTCTCCCTAGCACCCGCACCTCCTTTTTGGTGGTGATCAAAACGGTTTATAGATGGGTCATATACTCCGCCGACATCGAACACTATATCAGCATTTTCAATAATCTTAGGATCACGAGTACGTGTCACAGTGTATGCCTTTTTCTCTTTCTCCAGCCACAATTCAGCAATCGCACATGCGAAAATATCATCAGCGTGAAATTTGTCGCTATGTGTAACGATGGCAACTGGATCTTTCATTAGTCGCGTACTACCTTATTCGCAAACCAGTTGATAATCGAGATAATGAGCGCGCCCCAGAACGCTGCCATGAGACTGTCAATCGTAAATCCTGCAACCACTTGTCCAACAAAATAGAAAAGTGCCGCATTGACAATCAACGAGAAAAATCCGAGTGTAAGAATATTGATCGGGAGAGTAAGTATAGTAATGACAGGCTTCACAATGAGATTGATGAACGCCAACACTGCGCCGACAATGACCGCAACCCCGATCGAGGAAACCTGAATGCCATCAATAAAATAAGGTACGGCGAGAACCGCGAGTGTCAGTATGAGCCAATGGATAACTACTTTCATAATTTATAGAGATTAACTGAATAATGAATCGACAATTTGTTTAACCATATTTCCGTCTGCCTTGCCCTTGAGCTCCTTCATCGCTTCCGCCATGAGCATGCCTTTCTTCGTCGGATCTGTAATACCAAGTGCGTCTTTCTTTGCGCTCACTATTTTCATCACATCTTCTTCACTCATCATCGCCGGCAAATATGTTTCGAGAATTGCGAGTTGCGCCTTGTCTTCATCTGCGAGATCTTGTCTGCCTGCAGATTCAAACTGCCCGATAGCATCTTTTCTTTGCTTTGCTGTTCTTCCGATGACGGCGAGTGATTCCTCGTCAGTAAGCCTGTCTTGTGGAGTTCGTCCTTTAGCAACGAGTTCGTTGGTAAATGCCGTCACGAGGCCACGCAGAACGTCGAGCTTCACAGCGTCCTTGGCGAGCATTGCCTCCTTTATTTGATTCTTGATGTCATCGTGTAACATAAAGCTATTTTAGCACATGAACGTGTTATAATGAAGCTTATAAAACTATGAAAAAAATCATCTATCTCGACACAGAAACAACTGGAAATGAAGAAAAGGATCGTCTCTGTCAGCTTGCGTACAAAGACGGCGAAACGAGTTTTTCTGAACTCTACAAACCGTCGCTTCCTATTTCTATCGAATCGAGCGCAGTTTGCCACATCACCAACAAAATGGTCGCGGATAAACCGACTTTCTCTGATTCAAAAGATTACTCTCATATAAAAAAACTACTTGAAGACGAAAACGCAGTTCTCGTCGCACACAATGCCAAGTTTGATCTCGGCATGCTAGAAAAAGAAGGCATTGCCCCACCACACCATATTTGTACACTCCGCGTAGCACGGTACCTAGACCGTGATGGCGTCATACCTCGACACAATCTGCAGTATCTCCGTTACTATTTGGAAATAGAAATAGATGCAACCGCACACGATGCTGCGGGCGACGTACTTGTCCTTGAAAAATTGTTTGAACGATTGTTGAAAAAAGTTACTGAGGAAGAAGGTGACGAAAAAAAGGCGCTCTCAAAAATGATCGAGGTGTCTAACACCCCCTCCCTTATCCCTGTGATTACTTTTGGCAAATACGCTGGTCGCAAAATAGCAGACCTCGCTCGCGAAGATCCTGGCTATTTGATGTGGCTACTCACAGAAAAGAGAAAAAGTGAAGGCGATGAAGAAGACTGGATATTCACTCTCGAGAAGAATCTGCAAAAAAAATAAGCCACCGTAGTGACTTAGTAAATATCAGACAATATGATCAAAGTATCCGCTTACGGTTCTTTGTTTGTTGTCTTTATTTCTATTTTGCTGAAGTCGCAGAGTATCTACGACCACTTTTTTTAGTTTATTTTTTTGCTCTGTGTTTTTTACTTTTTTTAGAGCAAGACACACGAGCTCTTCAAGGTTTATTTCTTTTCTGTGTGTTTTCAAATTATGTTCCTTTAGAAACGATTGTATCCTTTTTATCGCTTTACTTTCTAGCAGTTGGTTGCTTGCAGATTTCACCAGTAATTTCTGGCAGAAAAATTCTATAGTTTTCATTTTCGTTAGATTTGATCACATAATACAATATAGTATAAATTTGTCAATAACTGCATATTGGTTCAATGACTTGGAATCAGCTAACCATTTAGGATGAATCCATGCGCCCTACACAACAAATAAACACATTCCAAAGATACGTCGCGAAGCAGCTCGCCTAGTACACTGATGGTGGAGTACAGGAAAGCTTCCTCGACACTTCGGATACTCTCAAAGTGTCATCATTGAATGGGTTGCTCGATCATGAGTCATTGGAGATCATCCCATGCTTACTCGTTCATCAAGACTAAGACATCACCCCAAAAGAATTTCCGAGAGACACAGTCAGGAAGACTGTTGAAAAATATTTGAAATACAATCGATATTCAGAAGTGGTGCATCAAAAGTTACTCAATGATGGAATCAGAGTTTCGTTGTCTTTTGTAAAGAGAACTCTCAAACGACATTACTTAGTCAATAAACGAAGTCCTTGAAAGCGGTACCATCCGCATCAAGAGCGTCCATATCCCTTGCACTCAGGTGATTTAATGGAGATTGATACTATTCACCGAATGATATCCCAAAGGAGAAGATTGTATGTATTTGTGATATTTGATACCTACTCACGATGGGCATACGCTAAAGCATATGCCCGGATGAATGGCAGAACGAGTGCCCGCTTTTTGCAAGAAGCACAAAAATATGCACCATTTCAATTCAAAATGATCCAATCCGATCATGGGCCGAAATTTAGTTCGTTGTTTGTGTTACGCATCAAAAAGAATCATCGGTATACACGGATCGGGAAACCGAACGACAATGCAGACATTGAGAGGTTAAACGGAACTGTGCAGGAATAGTGTTTAGGCAAGCTACCATACGATGTGAGAAAGATTAATTGCGCTTTAAAGAAATATTTTAGATATTACAACTATGAACGGCTTCATGGTTGAATTCTGTTTAAAACGCCAATACAATTAACAAAGTGATTCCAAGCTATTGAATACTAAACGTCTGAGTACAAAAAAAGCGCCCTCCTCTCGAAGAGCGCTTGAACTGCAAGATATACATTAAAAAACATAATCAATATATTGTTGTTGGTGCAAGTATGCATCAACATATTCTGAGGAATACAATCGACGCATTTCAATAATTTGCCGATCGAAATTGCCTTTATTGATAAAAGGGTCAAAATGGCCCGAAAAAGCACTCATTGCTGAAAAGTTCCTGTGAATCGCATTTGCTGTTTGAGCAAATAGATTTTTACTTGTTTCTTTTATCATAGTTTTTTTTAATGAAAAAATAGTATGTCGTAACTCAAACGGCCAAACAAATACAGGACGTTTTTTACTTAATTTTACTCTACCTTGTTCTCTGACAAGCGTCAATCCCCTTTTGATGCACGCAGAAAAAGGCTACAATAAACCCATGGAAATATTACTCGTAATTGTGGGACTCGCTATCGGAGGATTTGTCGCATACCTTTTTGTAAAGAAAAGCCATAGTTCTGGTGATTCTGAGACTGGCACAGCAAACACTCAGATTTTGCTTCAGCAACTAAACGAGCTCCGCAAAACTGTCGACGAGAAGCTCTCTTCGACTGAACGCCAAGTCAACGAATCAATTCGTTTTCAATCTACTGAATCCAATCGTCTCATCAAGGAGATTACGCGTGAGCTCACAGAGGTCAAAGAAACTGGCAAACAGGTCATGGGATTTGCGGATCAACTTCAAAGTCTGCAGGATATCTTGAAGAACCCAAAACAGCGTGGCGTGCTTGGTGAATACTATTTGGAAACTCTTCTCAAAAACGTCCTCCCTCCAGGCTCGTTTGAAATGCAATATCACCTTGCGAAAACTGACGACGGCAGAGATTTGATACCGGATGCAGTCGTCTTTGTGAACGACAAAATAATTCCAATAGATTCCAAATTCTCACTCGAAAACTACAACCGTATTTCCGAAACAAGTGATGCAACAGAGAAAAGCCGTTTGGAAAAAGTATTCGTGAACGATCTCAAAAATCGTATTGTTGAAACTGCCAAATATGTTCGCCCTGAAAACAACACAATGGATTTTGCATTCATGTTCATTCCTCACGAAGCAATCTACTACGATCTTTTGGTTGGGAAGGTCGGTCTCGCTGATGATGAGAACCTTATCCAACGCGCAGCGTCAAAATACAAAGTCATCATTGTCTCTCCGACATCATTCCTTGCATATCTCCAAACAGTTTTGCAGGGTCTCCGAGCTCTTCATATCGAAGAAACTGCAAAGGATATCATGAAACGCGTCGAAGAGCTCGGGAAACATTTGAAAGCGTATGAGGAGTATCACAACAAACTCGGCAACACACTCTCAACTGCCGTGAACCAATATTCCCTTTCGGGAAAAGAGCTCAAAAAGGTGGACAAAGACGTGCTCCGCATCACTGGCGTCTCGAGCGAGATTGAACCGATGCTGTTGGACAGATTTGAAAAAGATGAATAGTAATACTAATAAACTTCGCCCAAAAACGGAATAGCAAACAGCTTTTGCCGAGTGACGATGCGCGAAGTGTCTCCTTGAAACGACTTCACTGCATTCATGCTGGACGCGAGCACTATTGAGTAATCCCCGAATTTCTCTGTGATGTGATCCATAGCTTCATACAAGCTATCTTTTTCCGACGACAGTGGAAACAATGATTGTGGAATATTCTCTTTGCGTACGAGGGCATGACAGGTGATGCCCGTTGCACGGTAGACAATTCCCTTTTTGAAAAGTTGATCAAACGGCTCTCGCGCCGCCGAGACAATCTCGTGTGCGAGATTTGTATTCTCTTTGAGCTCCTGCTCTATCCACGAGCGTTTGTGCGTCTTGTGATCCTTGAGAAAGAACGAAACGTGCTTGGTATAGAGTTTGTTATTGCGAAGCCT
This sequence comes from uncultured Candidatus Saccharibacteria bacterium, assembly GCA_964606295.1. Classification (GTDB taxonomy): domain Bacteria; phylum Patescibacteriota; class Minisyncoccia; order Phycocordibacterales; family UBA9973; genus JAGOPB01. The sequence continues at coordinate 7,072 of CAZSFR010000001.1, read as the reverse complement.
TTCGCATGCAATCTCAATATTACGTGAAAGGTGAGAGAAAATATATTCCTTGTCACTTGAGGCTTTGGGAAACGTGCGTGTTGATTGGAGTGATTTGAGATCTTCATGATGATTGCCGACTTCCAAGAGAGATGTGCCTCGAAGCTCGTGCCAAAGCGTTTGATAAGGAGTTGCGAGGTGGTGTTCTATCCACAGGGCATCTTTGCCTACGAAATCTAGTGCGGTGCGCACACCTGCCGAACGGAGCTTGGGTGCCATCCTGCGTCCAATGCCCCAGATATCCTCCACATCGAGTGTCGCGAGAAACTTTTCGCTTTCGCCGTACTTCATTGCTGTGAATCCATTTGGCTTATTATTTTTCGAAGCGACTTTTGCAAGCACTTTTGTCTGCGCAAGCCCGAGAGAAAAAGTGAGCCCAAGTTTGATCTGCAATGTATGCTTCAATCTTTTTGCGATAGCTACCTTATCTTCCCACGTCTTCCCTTGGTTCGTGATATCAAGGAAACATTCATCGATACTATAGTCCTCGACGACCGAAGAAAATTCTCTCGCTACTGCAAGCATCTTTTGGTTGTATTGTTCATAGAGTCCATAATGTGACGGGAGAATGATGACCTGAGGAAACTCTTTGCGAATTTTGAAGACGGGCATACCACGTGTTATGCCGACCTTCTTGGCCTCTGTATTCATAGCACTCGCAATCCCGCGTTCTTGCCCTGTCACTACGGCTTTACCCTTCAGATCAGGCCGTGAGAGCATCTCACATGCGACGAAGAAGCTGTCCCCGTCTATATGAATGATGGCCTTCTCTTCTTTGCTCATGACATCAGTATAGTGAACAAACGTTCACTTAGCAAGAATTTCTTACTATCTACCTTTTTGCGACGGTCGTCGCAAAAAGGTAGATATTGTATGGAGCAGATTTGTTTGCATACAATCGTTTCTGTTATACTCGGACTATGAAGAAAAAAGTGCTTATTATGTTCGGAGGAGTGTCTGCGGAACACGAAGTCTCTATTATCACAGGACTTCAAGTTGTGGAGGCAATAGACAGAAGTGCCTACGAGACATATGTCATTTACGTATCGAAAGATGGTGAACTGCAGTACCTACACAATCTCGTCTCACGAAAAGATTGGATAACAGCGCCCCGCAAGAAGGCTTCATTTGGAAAAGACAAAGATGGTGGCTATGTTTCACTCGGAGGGTTTCCTGAGAAAAAGGTGTATCCGTATGCATCTTATTTTGCATTTCATGGAGGCACAGGCGAGGCTGGTCCGTGGCAAGGCGTCATGGAAGCACTCGCTATACCTTTCACATCTCCCTCAATGGAAGCATCTGTCATTGCAATGAACAAAGAGATTACAAAAGCGCTCGCAGAAAAATTCGGAATCAAGACAGTCAGTGGTGAATCATATTTTGCAAATGATATCAAGAAAGATCCGAAAGAAATCGTCAAGAAGATTTTGGCAAAACACCAATTCCCTCTTATCATCAAACCTGCACACTTCGGTTCTTCTATCGGCATCGGAATTGCAAAAAGCGAAACTGAGCTAGAAATGAAACTTCTCGAGAGTGCTCATGTAGACCGAGAAATCCTTGTCGAAGAGTACATAGGAGACAAGGTTGACTACAACAGCGCTATCAAGAAAATAAATGGCGAGATTGTCGTGAGCGAAATAGAACGACCACTCACTGATGACGAAGTGCTCTCATTTGCTGACAAGTATAAAAAGGGGGGCAAGAAAAGCGGTGGCGAAGGCATGGCGACACTTTCTCGCGAACTTCCTGCCAAGCTTCCTATGGAACTCAAAGAAAGGATCCGAGCGACTGCCAAAGAGGTGTATAGGGCGTGCCGTCTCAAGGGCATGGTTCGGATTGATTTCCTCTATTCCGCAAAATCAGATACGCTGTATCTCAACGAGGTTAATCCAATCCCCGGCTCAATGGCGTTCTACCTCTGGGAAGCATCTGGTGAACTTTTCAAAGATCAAATCACAGAATTACTCGAAGAAGCAGTCCGAGCACACGAAGAATCCAAATCTTTCATATACGATTATCACACTGATATTGTAGAGAAATTTGTTGGAGGTAAGAAAAATTCTTAACCTTCTGAAAACAGATAATTTTAGTAATACAAGTCAGTCAACTCTGGCTGTTGGAGTAAAAACCACTCATCTTGTGAGAACTTCATACGAAGTGATTCGATTGCAGTATGAAGATCTGGGACGAGAGAATACTTCCCTTCCTCTGCAAAACCTTTCTGTACATCAGTAGCAAAGATACTCTTTAGTAGAAATGTGTGGTCGGCCAATCCTGAAAGCTCACGCCCCAGCATTTCGTTCTTGTCGAGATTGTCACGCCCGAGCTCTGGAATGCCGGCAGTAATGACGAGAAGCTTTTGGCCTTGCGCTCCTGCCTGCAATTTCGCTTCGCGTATTCCCGCAAGCGCTGTGGTGTAGCTGATGTTGTACGAATCGTCTATTCCTTGATAGCCAAAAATATTCCCAACTTTCTGCCGTCTCTCCGGAGGCTGGAGCAATTTTACAATGCGAGAAACATAATCTTCGGGTATGTCGAGAATATCTGCGACTTCGAGAGCGAAGCGAAGATTGATTTTGTTTGATTGTGATAACGGCACATCAAGTATTTCTTTTCCTCTGTAATAAATTTTTTCGCTATTAGTTGGAATTTCATGAAGAATCTGATTCTGCTCCTTTGCAATGTGATTGACCCATGCTTCCTCGCTCTCTGGGAAAATAAGATGTGCGTCAGGTTTTGCCTTCACGAAAAGTTCTCCTAATGCATCTCTGAGGTTGTCTTCTGTCCCGAACCTTTCTATATGCTGATCGCCGATGTTTGTGATAATAGCGATGTCTGGCGGGAGAATCTTTGCTGACTTTGCGATACGCCCTTTCGCAAATGCGTCCATCTCGACGATTAGTATGTCGTTACCTTCCAAGAAATAATCTGTGATCCATCGAGAGATGCCCATTGTCGAGTTGATATTGCCGGGAACCATCTGCACTTTGTAATTATATTTGAGTAGTTCAAGCAAGAAATTTTTGACTGTTGTCTTCCCGTAACTTCCAGTGATTGCGACGACTTTGGTATTTTTGCCACGTGAGTGAAAAGCTTCTTCTGCCTGCGCACGGATTTTCCTTTTGAAATGTTCATAAAAGGGCTTTGCGATGATATTGGCGACAAATATATAAAATGGGATCAAGATGGTAGCGACTGCTATGAAAAGCAAACCCACGAAAAGGCTTTCGTGCCAGAAGATGATACCGACAACGTCCAATACAAAAAGTACATATGCTATGACAATTGTGGTCCTTGCTCTGTGAGTGAATTTCACATGCTCGCGTTTCTCGATGTTGCGCCTGAAGAAAAACCTCGGCAACCATCTCATGTAGCGCCCTGTGTCGTATTCCTCTTGTTGGAGGATGTACAGAAAATCCCGAAAAGGGAAAACGATATTAAAGGCTTTTGATAAACTTTTTGATGATGCCATAAAATAATGTTGGATTCTCGAGGTGCGCATTGTGTCCTTCGTTCTCCATCACGATAAGCTTGCTTCCCGAAATCAATGAGTGCATTTCTCGGGCAATTCTGAGTGGGACAGGTTGGTCGTGTTTGCCCCAGACGAGTAATGTCGGCGCACTGATAAGCGGAAGTTCTTTCGTCATATCAAATTCGATAATCTTGCGCAGTATATCTCCCATACCACTCTCATCTGCTAGACGCAAATCCGAATGCGGTCTGATAACTTTAGCACGAAGCCCGAGCGCTTTGCATATTTTGGCGATTTTGATTTTGAACTTGATGCGAATTGGAGGTCGGCGAAGCGATGGCGAACCATAGAGAATGAGTCCTCGGAGCCATACTGGTCGCTCTGAAGCTATCAAACTTGCTATGCGTCCGCCAAATGAATGTCCAAGCAAAATGATATCTTCTGCATCTGTCGTCTCTGTTATTCTCTTCTTCACCCATGTCGCATATTCGGGAATATTCCAAACAGAAGACGGTTTCAGTTCAGAGCCAAATCCCGGCAAATCAAACACAATCACATGAGCTTCTTCTTCGAGCGCCCGTGCAAAATCTTCCCAAAGTTCTTTGCTATGTCTCCAGCCGTGGAGAATGACGATTGTTTTCATAAAACACTTCTATTATACAGTAAGTTGCCTGCGGGCTAGTATTTTCTCACTACAGCTTTGACTGTCGCGACGATAGCGAGATCTACTTCTGGATAAATCGGCTTATACTTTTTGTTGGCAGGTTCGAGATAATATCCGTCTTTGCCTTGGCGAAGATATTTCATCGTGAAGCCTCCGTCGACGTCAGCGATGACAATCTGCCCCACCTTTGCATTCTCTGTGCGCTCGACGATGACATAATCCCCTTCGTTGATACCTGCTTCAATCATAGAATCCCCCTTGACCTTGAGCATGTAACTTGATTCTTTGTGATCAATCAGGAAGTCATCGAGCGAGAGAGTTTCTGTTGTGTCTTCTTCTGACGGCGTCGGGAAACCTGCTTCGACGATGCCGAGCAATCTGATGCGATAAAAGATTGGTCCCGGAATGAGGTGGCGAGTATCGTCCTTCTGCACGAATCCTTCGTCAATCCAGCGAGACACAGACCGCGCGACAGCATTCTTGGATGCGACTCCACAGAGCTTGGTCATCTCCTCGTAGGTCGGCATGCGCCTATGCTTCTGATAAAAGTTCACTATCTTCTTTTGTCGTGGATCTAACATATTCTAAGTATATGTGAACAAACGTTCACCTGCAAGTCAAACCTGTGGATATCCCTCTATACTCGAGGTCCGACCTCGAGTACAAAATTTGGAATGAGGGGGTGTGAAGGAATTAAGGTTGTGGATAGAGGTATACTGGAGTCTTGGTAATGAGTATTTTAGCTACACCTCCTTCAACAAGATAGCCTCGCACCAACGCCTCTGTCTCAGTCCCTTGCAAGATTCTCTCTGAAAGCATCATATCGTTGGTTGGGTCGTCAATCGGGATAACAACAGTCACATCTTCCCCCACTCTCGGCCCAGTACTTCCATCGTCATACCAGAGGATCCACGCAGTGTTCCTTGCAGGATATTCGAGCTTGTAGGCGAAAACGAATGGCTGGCTTGGCATTTTGCTTACAAATGGTGAGCCAGCCAGAAATCGATTCATCTGCTCGCTCACACCTGCGCTCCACACTTCATCCCTAGATTTGAAAGTCGGCACAACACTTCCAAGTGCCATATTCTCATGCGTCAGAATATTAAATTTGAAAAATGCTTCCGCCTGCGCCTGATCTTTGGCTTGCGTCTTTGGACTCACGTTGTCTGAGATGAGAAATGCTCCCGCGACAAACAACACACCGATAACGAACAATGCATTGCGCCACACTTTTGCTTGTTTGGTCATATATGAAGTATAGTATGAATCCTCGATTGCCGAAAGAACAAATAATTGCTATATTTTCGATGTTAAAAGTGCCGAAGTCCTTGTTGGCTTTCAACTTTTAACTTTCTACTTATCTTGGCCCTATCGTCTAACGGTTAGGACACATCCTTCTCAAGGATGGAATCAGAGTTCGATTCTCTGTAGGGTCACTGCGCACTTCCTGTATGAACCAGATTATTTTCATGTTAGAATTTTTCTATGTCAGACCTTGTAATACTTGTAGATGAAAATGACAACCCGTTGGGATTCGAAGAAAAGCTGAAAGCTCATCAGGATGGCAAAATGCACAGAGCATTTTCTATTTTTATTTTTAATTCAACCAATCAACTTTTGCTTCAACAAAGATCTACGAGTAAATACCACTCCGGAGACTTGTGGACAAACACCTGCTGTAGCCACCCGAGACCAGATGAGCAAGTTGTGAATGCTGCCCACCGCAGACTAAAAGAAGAAATGGGATTTGATTGTGAGCTGAAAGAAGCTTTTACTTTTACATACAAAGTGCATTTCGAAAATGGTTTGATAGAGCATGAATATGACCATGTCCTTGTAGGGCGCTACAATCAGGATCCAATTTTGAATCTCGAAGAAGCTCAGGATTTTCGTTGGGTTGACCTAAAAGTTTTAGAAAATTTAATTTTTAAAAATCCGGAAATATATACGGAATGGCTAAAAATTATCAGTTCAAAAATATCAAAATATAACCATGAAAAAATGGAGTAAATATTTTATTTATCGTCTTTTGGTAAATTAATTTTTTCTTCGTAATACTTATCCATCATATTATCGCCTTCTTGTCGATTGATAAACCTGCCAGTCGAGGTAACGAAGCCTTCTTCGACAGTGTCCCAATTCATAGCCTCACCCTCAAATGCTTTTTTTATTTCTATGCTCGCATCTAAATGAGTCGCACCAGTAAAAACTCGATCGCGATATCTCAAGGCGGATGATTTAACGTACTCTTCAGTTTCCACTTTTTTATTCTCTGATTCAGGTTTTATGCTTTCTCTCATATTTTTAAGACTTCGTTAATAAAAACTCAGCAATTAAGTAAAATCGGTAGAGACATCTACTTTCTTCGTAAACCCTTCGAAGGCCTTAAGGACCTCTAAGGGAACCATATAGACCACGGTATTACTTTGATCTGAAGACATGTCATTGATAGATTGCAAGGTTCTTAGGTGCAATGCGCCAGGAGTTCGAGAAAGCATTTCGGCAGCTTTGGAAATATTTTCAGAAGCAGCTAGCTCCCCTTCAGAATTGATGATGACAGCTCGTTTCTCCCTTTCAGCTTCTGCTTGTTTACCTATGGTTCTTTCCATTTCTGGTGGCAAACTGACATCTTTGAGTTCTACGTTCTGCACTTTTAAACCCCATGCATCTGTTTCTTTATCTACTATTTCTCTTATTCGATCAGCTATCTTGTCTCTACTCGAGAGCAATTCATCTAGGGTAACCTCTCCCACGATATTCCTCATAGTAGTTTGAGCGTATTGCGATATGGCATATCTGAAATCTTCCACTTCGATAATAGCTTTATCGGCTTCACTTACTTTGTAGTAAATAACTGCATTTACCCTGACAGAGACATTGTCTCTTGTTATAGC